>NZ_JBMDWU010000512.1:0-15266 GCF_048594385.1 Micromonospora sp.
TCGGGCCGCGCGCCCGCCGGTACGCCACCGCCCTCGACGAGCTGTACGGTGCCGGCCGGGGCGAGGGCACGGCGGCCGAGGCGGCCGGTCGCGCCGGCCGGGAGGCGTCCTTCCCCGGCGTACGGGAGTGGGCGCAGGAACTGTCCGCCCTGTTCGGCCCCGGCGTACGCGAGGAGGTGCTGGCCCGGGCGGTGGAGGCGGGCCGGCTGGACGCGGTGACCGAGCTGGACCCGGCGGCGGTCCGTCCGTCGGTGGAACTGCTCCGCGACGTGCTCACCCTCGCCGGTGGGCTGCCGGAGTCCACGGTGGCGAGGCTGCGCCCGCTGGTGGCCCGGATCGTGGCGGAGCTGACCCGGCAGTTGGCCGCCCGGCTGCGCCCGGCGCTGACCGGGTTGACCACCCCCCGCCCCACCTACCGGCCGGGCGGGCCGCTGGACCTGCCCCGGACGCTGCGGGCCAACCTGGCCACCGCCCGCCGTGACGGGCAGGGCCGGATGCTGCTGGTGCCCGACCGGCCGGTGTTCCGCACCCGGGCCCGCCGGGGGGTGGACTGGCGGCTGGTGCTCGTCGTCGACGTCTCCGGGTCGATGGAGGAGTCGGTGATCTGGTCGGCGCTCACCGCCGCCGTGCTGGCCGGTGTCCCGGCGCTGAGCACGCACTTCGTCGCGTTCTCCACCGAGGTGGTGGACCTGACCGAGCGGGTGGACGACCCGCTGGCCCTGCTGCTGGAGGTCAGTGTCGGCGGGGGCACGCACATCGCGGCCGGGCTGCGCTACGCCCGGTCCCTGGTCACCGTTCCGCAGCGGACGATGGTGGTGGTGATCAGCGACTTCGAGGAGGGGTACCCGATGGGTGGTCTGCTGGCCGAGACCCGGGCGTTGGTCGAGGCGGGTTGTCAGGTGCTGGGCTGCGCCAGCCTGGACGACACCGGCCGACCCCGGTACTCGGTGGCGGCGGCGGGCCAACTGGTCGCGGCGGGGATGCCGGTGGCCGCGTTGAGCCCGCTGGAGCTGGCCCGGTGGGTCGGGGAGCAGGTGCGGCGGTGACCGGCCTGCCACCGGTGACCGCACCGGTGCTGGCCGAGGCGTTGGACGCGCTGCCGGCCCGGCTGCGCCGCAAGGTCGACGACGCGGTCGTGCGGGCCGGCGGCTGGCCGGTCACCGATACGGCCGGTGGGGTGAGCGTCCAGGTCGACGAGGCGACCACAGTGACCCTGGTGACGGTCGACGGGGTGGTGCGCCGTGCCGCCGACGCCCGGTGCAGTTGCCTGCTCGCGCCGAACTGCCTGCACCGGATGGCGGTGCTCGCCCTGGCCCCGGTGGACGACGGGGTCCCGGTGGGCGACACGCCCCCGGTGGGCGACACGGCCCTGGTGGGCGACGCGGCCCCGTCGCCGGCCGCCGACCGGCCCGTCGATCCGGCTGCCGCCACCGGCCCGCCCACCGGGGTGACCGGAGACGCGGTGGCGGACGGCGCCGGATCGCCCCCCGCGCCCACCGGTCGGCAGCGGGCCGCCGCCGACGGGCTGTGGCGGGTGGGCGTGGCGGTGCTCGCGGCGGGGACCGTCGGCTGCGGGGTGGTGCTGCGGACCGCCCTGCTGCGGGCGGTGCACGAGGCCCGGGCCAACGGCCTGCACCGGGCGGCGGCGTCCGGCACCCGGGTCGCGGCCGGGCTGCGGGCCGCCCGGGAGGGCGAACCCCAGCACCGGCTGGCCGACCTGACCGACGACCTGCGGGAGCTGTTGTCCGTGTCCCGCCGGCTGCGCGGGGACACGCCGGCCGGTGATCCGGGCGCGTTGCTGGGCACCGCCCGGCGGACCTACGACCCGCAGGCCGGCCTGCGACTGTACGGGCTCTGCACGGTCCCCGTGGTGGCCGACTCCGGTTACGCCGGGGTGGTCACCTACCTGGCCGACCGCACCGGTCGACTCTGGACGGTCGCCGATCTCGCCCCGGGTGACGTGGGCCGGGCCGCCGGGGCGGGCGACGCGACGGTGGCGGTGGGCGAGTCGGGGCTCAGCCACCGGCAGCTCACCCGGGCCGGGCTGGTGGTGTCCGGCGGCACCGCCTCGGAGTCGGGGCAGCTGGGCGCCGGCAAGGCGGTCCGGGCGGCGCGGGCCGCCGGGGTCGGCTGGGCCGACGAACCCCTCGCCGGGCTCTGGGCGCAGCCCCTGCCCGACCAGGTCCGGCGGGCCTTCGGCGCGGTGGCCCTGCCGCTGCCGGAGCGCCCCGCCGGGGCCGACCTGCTCTTTGTGACCGTACGGGTGCTGGGCGGGCACGACCACACCGTGCTGGTCGGTACCGACGACGGGGTGGTCCTGACGCTGACCGTCGCCGACGAGCACGCCGCCCTGCCGCACCGGGCCAACCTGCGTCTGCTCGGGCAGGCGGTGGGGGCGCGGCTGCGCCTGGTGGGCCGCCTCGATCCGACCCGCCGGGCGACCGTGCAGGCGCTCGCCGTGGCACCTGTCGACAGCGACGGGCCGGGGCTCACCCTGCCGCCGAGCTGGGCGGGACACGCCGACCTCGGCTACGACCGGCTGCACGCGAGCCAGCTCAGGGCGGGCGACGGCGCGGTGGCGGTGGCACCGGACCGGCTCCCGGAGGCGGCCGTGCCGCGTCCCCGGCTCGGCGATCCCGCCCTGGGGCTGCTGCGCCGGCAGGTGGAGCGGGTCGTCTCGGGTGGCCGGGCGATCCAGGCGTTGGCCGATCCGACGGAGCGGACGCTGCGGCTGGCCCGCCTCGACCTCGGCGCGCACCTGCTCGCCGCGATGGGCTCGGCGGCCCGGGCCCGGCCCCGGGACGCCTTCGGGCGGCTCACCGACGACGACGGGCAGGCGTTCGCCGAGTCCTGGCTGGCGGTGGCGGTCTACGAGGAGGCGGCGTCCCGGGCGTCGGCGGAGGCGTCCTGGCTGCCCTGACCGTCCACGCCCGGGTGGCACGCCGTCAGCGGGTGTGGTCGTCGGGCCCGGCGGCGGTCAGCAGCGCGACCAGGTCGTCGAGGGTGTCCAGGGGACGACCCGGACCGTTCAGCTCGACCTCGACGTCGTACTCCGACTCGATCGCGTCGACCATGCGCAGCAGGCCGAGGGAGTCGACGCCGAGGGCGACCATCGAACCGCCGGTGAGCAGGTCGGTGGCCGCGACCTCACCGCCGGTGGCCTCGCTGACCAGGTCGGCGAGGCGCCCCCGCAGGTCGGTGGTGTCACTGGTGTCCATCAGCACTCCTTCACGGACGGCCGGACGATCTCGGCGATCTCGGCGATGGTGGGGGTGTCGAAGAAGGCGTCCAGGGGCACCTCGACGCCGAGCCGTTGCTGGATGCGGCCACTGATCCGGGTGATCGTCAGGGAGTGGCCGCCCAGGTCGAACAGGTCCTCGTGCACGCCGATGTCGGGAATCCGCAGCACCTCCTGCCAGATCGTCCGCAACTGGGCCACCACCGGGTCGTCGGCGGCCGGGGTGACGGCCCCGCCGGGTGCCGGTTCGCCGGGCGGCCCACCGGTCCCGGCCGGGTGGACCGGGTCGGTGGCCGGCGGTCGGGTGAGGTCGGCCGTGCGGTCCCGGGCGGCCAGGGCGGCCCGGTCGACCTTGCCGTTCGGGCTCGACGGCAGCCGGTCGAGCGGCACGAAGGCGGTCGGCCGCACGGCCTGCGGCAGGCTCGCCGCCAGGTGCCGGCGCAGCCCGGCCGGCTCGACGACGGCACCGGCGCGGGGCACCAGGTAGGCGACGAGCCGGGGTTCGTCGGCGTCGGAGCGCAGCACCGTCGCCGCGTCGGCCACGTCCGGATGGTCGAGCAGCCGGGCGTCGATCTCGCCCAGCTCGACCCGGTGCCCCCGGATCTTGACCTGGTCGTCGGTGCGGCCGAGGAAGTCCAGCCGCCCGTCCGGCAGCCACCGGCAGCGGTCACCGGTGCGGTAGAGCCGCTGTCCGGGCCGTCCGAACGGGTCCGGCACGAACACCTCGGCGGTCAGGTCGTCGCGCCCCCGGTAGCCGGCGGCCAGTCCGGCGCCGGCCAGGTGCAGCTCGCCCGGCACCCCGATCGGCGTCGGCTGTCCCGTGGCGTCCAGCAGGTACGCCCGCACGTTCGGCAGGGGGCGTCCGATGGTGACCTCGTCGGGGTCGACGTCGGCCATCGTGGCGTACACCGTCGCCTCGGTGGGGCCGTACCCGTTGACCAGGCGGGCGGTGCGGGCCCGCAGCTCGCGGGCCAGGGCGGGCGGCAGGGCCTCGCCGCCGGTGACGGCGACCAGCGGGGTCGGCGCGACCCCGGTGGCGTCCGGTCCGGGCGTGCCGAGGCCGGCCTCCAGCAGCACCCGCCAGCCCGAGGGGGTGGCCTGGGCGTGGGTCACCCCGGCGGTGTGGACGAGCCGCAGCACGCCCGCGCCGTCCAGCGGGCCGACCGTCGAGGCGACGACCACCAGGCCGCCGGTGACCAACGGCAGGAAGACCTCCACGGTGGAGATGTCGAACGACAGCGAGGTCAGGTGCAGCCAGCGGTGCGTGGGACCGCTGCCCAGCAGGTCCCGGACGCCCAACAGCAGGTTGGTCAGCGCCCCGTGCCGCACCGCGACACCCTTGGGCCGGCCGGTCGAGCCGGAGGTGTAGAGCAGGTAGGCCAGGTCGTCGGCGACCGGCGGCGCGACGGGGCCGGTCGGCGTCGGCACCGGCCCGGCGAGCAGGTCGACCCCGTCGAGGGCGAGGGTGGGCCGGGACAGCCCGCCCGCCGTCGGCGTCACCACCAGCGCGGGGTCGGCGTCGTCGAGGACGAGAGCCTGGCGGGCCGGCGGGTGCTGCGGGTCCACCGGCAGGTAAGCGGCCCGGCAGCGCAGCACCGCCAGCAGGGTGACCACCGCCCGCCAGGACCGGTCCAGGGCGACCGCGACGATCGTCCCCGGCCCGACCCCGCGCTGTCGCAGCAGCCCGGCCAACCGGTCGGCGGCGGCATCGAGCTGGGCGTAGCTGAGCGTCAGGTCGTCGTCGACCACGGCCGGCGCGTGCGGGTCGGCGGCGACCCGGGCGGCGAACAGGCCGGGCACGCTCGCCCCGGCGGGGTACGCCCGGCCGGTGTCGTTCCACGCCCGGGTGACCCGGTCGACCTCGTCGGCGGGCAGCACCGGCAGCTGCGCCACCGGCCGGTCGGGGTCGGCGAGCGCGGCGGCGAGCAGGGTACGCAGGTGCGCCCCGATCCGGCGTACCGCGTCGGTCGGGATCGCCGCCGGGCTGTGCTGGAGGCTGACCGTGAGGCCGGTGGGGGCGTCCACGATCTGCACGTGCAGGGCGTTGCGGGCGGCGCCGCCGTACAGCGTCCAGTCGACCTCGCCGGCCACCCCGGGGAAGCTCGGCTCGCCGCCGCGTCGCCGGTAGCCGACGCTGACCGGGGTGAGCGCCGGGGCGGGGCGCAGGCCGGGCACCGCGTGGGCCAGCGGCACGGCCCGGTACCGGTACACCTCGCGCAGCCGGTCCCGGACGGCGCGGGCGTGCGCCCGGAACGTGCCGTCGGCCGGCGCGACGGTGACCGGCAGTTCGTTGACGAACAACCCGATCCGGTCGGCCTGGTCCGGGGTGCGGGTGGACAGCGCCACCCCGATCGGCAGGTCCCGGTTGCCGTACCGCCCGAGCAGGGCGTGCAGCGCGGCGAACAGCAGCTCGAAGCGGGTGACCCCGAGCGACCGGGCCGCCGGGTCGATGCCGTCGACCACGTCGGCGGGCAGCGCCACCTCGACGGCGACGCCGGGCTCGGCACCGGTGGGCAGCCGGCGCAGGCCGGGCAGCAGCACTTCGCCGGGGCCGGACCAGTGCCGCGCCCAGAAGTCGCGGGCGGCCGGCAGGTCGGCGGCGATCCGCTGCTGCTCGGCCGCCGCGAGGCCGGCATGGTCGTCGCCGGGCTGCCCCGGCGCGGTGCCGGTGCCCCGGGTCGGGTCGGCGGACCGGGCGGTGGCGTATCCGGCGGCGAGGTCGGCGACCAGCACGTCCTTGGAGGTGCCGTCGAAGACCAGGTGGTGGGCGGTGACCAGCAGCAGGTGGTCGCCCGCCGCCCCGGTCAGCAGGGTGAACCGGGCCAGCGGGCCGGTCCGCAGGTCGTACGGCCGGGCGATCTCCTCGGCGAACCGTTCGTCGGTCAGCGCGCCGAGGGTGACCGCCGGGCGGGTGTCGGCGGGCGTCAACCGGGGGGTGCCGTCCTCGTCGGTGTCGATCCGGGTGGCCAGGACGGGGTGCCGGGCGACCGTCGCCGCGCACGCCGCGACGAGGGCCGTCCGGTCCAGCTCCGCGCCGAACCGGATGCCCACCGCCAGGTGGTACGCCGTGCCGGCGACCCCGGCCTGTTCGGTGAACCAGACGGCGTGCTGCGCGAAGGTCGCCTCGGCGGTGCCCACATGCTCTCCCATGGTCGTGCTGTCGGTGTGGGTGGTCAGTTGTCGAACAGGGCGGTGAGCTGCCGTTTGAGCACCTTGCCGCCCTCGTTGCGGGGCAGCCGGTCCAGTAGCAGCAGCCGGGCGGGCAGCTGGTGGTCGGCGAGCCGGTCGGCGAGGAAGCCACGCAGCGCCGGCAGGGTCAGCCCATCCGGGCCGGCCTGCGGTCGGGCCACGACGGCGGCGGCCACCGCCGAGCCGAGCACCGGGTGCGGCACCCCCACCACGGCCACCTCGGCGACCAGCGGATGCTCGTGCAGCGCTGCCTCGACCTCGACGGTGGAGACCTTGAACGCACCGGTCTTGATCACGTCCTGGTGCCGGTCGGTGAGGTAGAGGTAGCCGTCGGCGTCGATCCGGCCCACGTCGCCCATCCGCACCCAGCCGTCGCGGAAGGTGGCCCGGTTCGCCGCGTCGTCGCGGTAGTAGGCGCGCGGGTGCGGGGCGCGCAGCCACACGTCGCCGGTCGTCCCGGCGGGCAGCGGGCGGCCGTCGGCGTCGGCGACCATGAGTTGTCCGCCGACCGGCCGGCCGACCGCGTCCGGCCGGGCCGGGTCGTAGATCATCGTGGTCTGCGCCGGGGCGGCCTCGGTGGAGGTGTAGTAGTTGACGATCGTGGCCTGCGGGAAGGCCGTGGCCAGCCGGGCCGCGACCGCCGGTGGCAGCGGCGCGGCGGTGGACCCGATCAGCTGTACGCCGCTGGTGTCGCGGTCCCGCAGCGCGCCGGAGTCGAGCAGCTCGATGGCGATCGACGGGACCACGAACACCGTCCCGGTGCCGGGGGCGGCGACCAGCCGGGCGAACCGGACCGGGGTGAACCGGGGCAGGGTGAGCGCGGCGGCCTTCGCGGTCAACGCGTTGAGCAGCATCGTCTGCCCGGCGTTGGTGCCGATCGCGAAGGCGTGCAGGAACCGTTGCGAGTGGGCCAGGGCCAGCCGGCGTGGGTGGTGCGGCGCACCGGCGGTGAGGTTGGCGTGCCGGGCGGCCACCCCCTTGGGCCGGCCCGTGGTGCCCGAGGTGTAGAGGATCTGGGCGAGGTCACCGGGGCGGGCGGCGGACGGGTCCCCGTCGTCGGGCCGGTCGGCGCGCAGCTCGGCGTCGCCGTACACCGCCACGCCGGGTGGGGCCGGCGGGGCGGGGGTGTCGTCGCCGTGTACGACGGCGGTGGCCGCGCAGTGGGTGAGCGCGTAGCCGAGCTGCCCGGCGGCCAGCCGGTCGGACAGCGGCACCGCCACCCCGCCGGCCCACAGGACCCCGCAGTACGTCACCGCGTACCGGACCCAGTCGCGGGGGCCGAAGACCAGGCCGACCCGGTCGCCGGGGCGCAGCCCCCGACGGCGCAGCGCGGCGGCGACGGCCCGTGCCCCGGCGGACCACCCGGCGAAGGTCAGCGTGGCCACCTGGTGCACCTCGACCGCCACCCGGTCGGGGTGCAGCCCGGTGCGCCAGTCGAGCAGCTCGGGCAGGGTACGCGGCGGTGGCGTCCCGGCGGGTGTCGTGGTCACCGCAACCCTCCCGCCGTCCCGACGCCCACCGGGGTCCGGTCGGCGGGGCCGGTCGTCCGGGTCCGGCGTTCCTCGAGGCCGACCAGGTCGTCCGGGGGCGCGTCGGGCACCTCGTCGTCGAACCGGGCCAGGGTGGGGGTGGCCAGCGACACCAGCGCGGTCAGCGCGATGCAGACCCCGAACAGCACGTAGAGCAGCCCGTGCCCCCGACCCGGTCCGACCCCGAGCACCGCGCCGACGGTGCCGGCCAGCGCACCGTCGGGCAGCAGCGTCGGCTCCACCACCCGGGCGGCGAACGGGGCGACGAGGCCCCAGCCCAGCGGCAGGGTGGACTGGGCGACCATCTGGTTGACCGCGAACACCCGGCCGTGCACCCGCGCCGGCACCTTGGTCTGGATGATCGTCTGGTAGACGCCGTTGACGATGCCCAGCGCCAGGTACATGCCGAACGCGCCGGCCCCGATGAGCAGCAGGTTGGGCCGCAGCCCGGTCAGTACGGCGGCCACCGCGATGCCGAGGGTGCCCAGCAGCACCGCCCGCATCCGACGGTGCCGGGGGCCACCCCACAGCAGCATCACCAGGCCGCCGGTGGCCGCGCCGACCCCGCCGGTCAGCGCGACGCGGGACACGTCGGTGAGGTCGGCGAAGCCGAGCACCAGCGGGGAGAGCAGGAACAGCACGGGGAACAGGAAGAAGTTCAGCGCGGCGAAGAACGCCAGCATGGCGCGGAACTCCCGTCGCCGCAGCGCGTAGCGCAACCCGGCGACGATCTCGGTGCCGATGCCCTCGCGGCGGCGCAGGGCCAGCGTGCGGGGGAACCTGACGACCGCCAGCACCCCCACCGCGAACAGGTACGACGCCACGTCGACGAGCAGGATGCCGCGCAGCCCGATGGTCTCCAGCAGGGCGACGGCGAGCAGCGGCACGGTGAACTGGGTGAGGCCGACGGCGGTCTGGGTGAGGCCGTTGGCGTGCCCGAGGAAGCGTTTGGGCACCAGTTGCGGCACCGCCGAGACGAACGCGAGCCGTTGGAAGGCCAGCGCCACCGACAGCCAGCCGACCAGCGGATAGAAGTGCCACACCTGCACCCGGTCGGTGAACACCAGCCCGGCGAGCACCGCGTTGGCGCTGCCGGCGGCGAGCCCGGCGCACAGCAGCACCCGCCGCCGGCTGGTGCGGTCGATCAGCGCCCCGGCCAGCGGCGCGACCAGTAGGCCGGGCAGCAGGCCGAGCACGGCGAACAGGGCGAACCGGGCGAGTGACCCGGTCTGCGTGTAGATCCACAGTGGGATCGCGAAGGTGGTCAGCGCGGTGCCCAGCCCGGAGACGACCTGACCGGCGGCGACCAGGCCGAAGCGGCGCAGGCTCGGCGGCGGGTCGCCGCGGTCCCGGTCGCCGTCGTCCGTCGGGGTCCCGTCGGTGCGGGAGACGGCGGCGAGCTGCCAGGGCGGTGGCGTGGCCGGTGACCCGTCCGCGACGGGCCGGGGCGGGGCGTCGAGCCGCCGGTGCACGTCGGTGACGATCTCGGCCAGTTCGGCGGCCCGGTACTTCAGGAAGTAGTGCCCGCCCTCGTCGATCACGGCGAGGGCCGTGCGGTCACTGAGGAAGTGCCACTCCCGGTACCGCTCCTCGTGGTAGTCGGTGCTGCGGTCCCGCTCGCCGACCACGGAAACGACCGGTGCCCGTAGCGGGGTGACCCGCTGACGCATCAGCGTGGTGAAGTAGTCCTCGCTGACCCGGGCGTCGTGCCGCATCGCCCGCACCAGGAACCGCACCTCGTCGGGGGCGAGCGAGCCGACGGCCGTGCCCTGCGCCTGCAACCAGGTGCGGTAGATCCGGTCGCTGCGTAGCCGCTCGGCCAGCCGCAGCCGCAGTAGCGGCGCGAGCGGCCCGTCGGCGGGCCGGGCGAACGGGAACACCGCACCGAGGTAGACCGCGAGCAGGTCCCGTCCGGCGGCCTCCAACCGGCGGGCGACCTCCACGGCCAGCGCCCCGCCGGGGCCGCAGTGCCCGTACACGATCAGCGGGCCGGTGACCCGGCCCAGCACCTCCGCGACCACGTCGGCGGCGACGTCGGCGATCGGCGCGGGCTCGTCGGCGAGACCGATGTCGTGTCCGGGTACGGCCACCGACAGCAGTCGGTACCCGGCCGGCAGCGCATCGGCCAGCGGCTGGTAGACCACCGCGCTGCCCCCGCCGTACGGGACGCAGAGCAGGGTGGCGACCCGGTCGGCGGCGGGCACCGGCGGGGTGAGTTCGTGCAGCAGCCCGGCCCGGCCGGCGTCGGGTCCGGCGACCAGATCCGCCAGTTCGCGTACGGTGCGGTACCGGAACAGGTCCATCACGCTGACCGTCGGCGGGGTCCCGTCGACGACGGCGGGCAGTTCCCGGCGCAGCCGGGCCACCACCCGGGTGGCCAGCAGCGAGTGCCCGCCCAGGTCGAAGAAGTCGTCGGTGACGCCGACCTCGGGCACCCCGAGCACCGCCCGCCACACGTCGGCCACCAGCGTCTCCACCGGCCCGACCGGGGGCACCCGTTCGCCGGTCGGGCCGTCGTCGGTCGGCTCGGGCAGGGCCCGCCGGTCCACCTTCCCGTGTTCCTGCAACGGCAGCCGGTCCAGCACCACCCAGCGGGTGGGCACCATGTGCTCGGGCAGCCGCCCGGCGAGCAGGCGACGCCAGTGCGCCGGGTCCGGCCCGGCCGCGTCCGGCTCCGGCCCCGGCCCCGGCTCCGCCTCCAGGTAGGCCACCAGCCGGTCGTCGCGCAGCAGCACCGCCGCCTGGCGTACCCCCGGGCAGTCCCGCAGGGCGGCCTCCACCTCGCCCAGCTCGACCCGGTAGCCACGGATCTTCACCTGGTGGTCGCGCCGGCCGAGGAAGACCAGTTCCCCGTCGGCCCGCCAGCGGGCCAGGTCGCCGGTGCGGTACAGCCGGGCC
Organism: Micromonospora sp.; assembly: GCF_048594385.1. NCBI lineage: Bacteria > Bacillati > Actinomycetota > Actinomycetes > Micromonosporales > Micromonosporaceae > Micromonospora > Micromonospora sp. The sequence goes on from NZ_JBMDWU010000512.1 coordinate 10,855, forward strand.
CCCGGCGGCCCGTACGGGTCGGGCACGAACCGTTCGGCGGTCAGGCCGGGCCGGCGCAGGTAGCCCCGGGCGAGCCGGTCACCGCCCAGGTACAGCTCACCGGGCATCCCGACCGGCACCTGGCGCATCCGCTCGTCGAGCACGTGCACCGAGGCGTACGGCAGCGGCCGGCCGGTCGGCACCGGGCCGACGTCCGGCGCGTCGGCCGGCACCCGGTAGGTGGCCACGCCGACGGTGGCCTCGGTGGGCCCGTAGTGGTTGAACACCCGGGTCGGCCCGGCGGCGAGCGGGGCGATCCGCTCCAGGCCGGACGCCTCACCCCCGAGGATCAGCGCGCGGGCCGGCAGCAGGTCCTCCGGTGCGGTGTCGGCGGTCAGCGCGGCCAGGTGCGACGGGGTGATCTTGAGGTAGTCGATCCGTTCGTCGCGCAGCCGGGTGGCCAGTTCGGCGCCGGTGCCCCGGCGGGGGAGCAGGTGCACCGCGCCACCGGTGGCCAGCGCCAGATAGAAGAGGGTCACGCTGAAGTCGAACGACATCGACTGCATCAGCCCGTACCGGGCGGCCGGGGCGACCGCGAACCGGTCCGCCACCCCGTCGAGATAGCGCAGCACCGGCCGGTGTGGCACGGCCACCCCCTTCGGGGTGCCGGTCGAGCCGGAGGTGTAGATGACGTAGGCCAGGTCGTCGCCGCGCACCCCGGTCGCCGGTCGGTCGTCCGGCTGGGCGTCGACCTCGGCGGTGATCTCGTCCAGGCAGGTCGCCGCCGTCCCGGCGGGCAGCCGGTCGCGCAGCCCGGTGCCGGTCAGCAGCACGGTCGGTCGGGCGTCGGCGAGCATCAGCCCCAGCCGGGCGGCGGGCTGCTCCGGGTCCAGCGGCAGGTACGCGCCGCCGGCCCGCAGCACCCCGAGCAGCGTCACGGCCAGCTCGACCGACTGTTCCAGCAGCACCCCGACGAGGCGGTCCGGGCCCACGCCCCGGGCCCGCAGCCAGTGGGCGAGCCGGTTGGCCCGCCGGTCCAGTTCCCGGTAGCCGATCCGGTCGGTGCCGCAGACCACGGCCGGCGCGTCGGGAGCGGTGGCGACGTGCGGGTCGATCAGGTCGGCCAGGGTGAGCGCCGCCCCGGTGACCCCGGTGCCGGACGGCGTCGGGCCGGCCCGGTCCCCGGCGAGGGCCAGCATCCGGTCCCGGCCGGTCGGGCCCAGCAGGTCCAGGTCGACCACGGGCCGGTCCGGCTCGGCGACGGCGGCGCGCAGCAGCGTCCGGAAGCTCTCGGCCAGCGCGGCGACGGTGGCGGCGTCGAACAGGTCGGTGTGGTAGACGAACGTGCCGCGCAGCCCGTCGGCGCTCTCCGCGACGTACAGCGCCAGGTCGAAGCGGGCGCTGGCCGCGTCGGTGCCGACCGGTTCGGCGTGCAGGCCGGCGGGCCACCGGTTGCCGCCCCGGGCGTAGTTCTGCAGGGTGAACAGCACCTGGAACACCGGGGCGCGGGCGACGTCCCGGGTGACGTTCAGCTCCTTGACCAGGCGTTCGAACGGGATCTCCTGGTGGGCCAGGGCGCGCACCACGGTGCCCCGGTTGCGGCGCAGCAGGGTAGCGAAGCCCGGCTCGGCGGCGGTCGCCGGGTCCGGTGAGAGGTCGGCGCGCAGGGCCAGGGTGTTGACGAACAGGCCGACGAGGTGTTCCAGCTCGGGCACCACCCGCCCGGCCACCGGGGAGCCGACGGCGAAGTCCCGCTGCCCGCTGTACCGGAACAGCACGGCCTGCAGGCCGGTGAGCAGGGTCATGTAGAGGGTGGCCCGGTGGGCGCGGCCCAGCCGGCGCAGCCCGTCGGTGAGGTCGGCGTCGACGGTGAACCGGTGGGTCGCGCCCGCGTAGGACTGCACGGCCGGGCGGGGCCGGTCGGTGGGTAGCTCCAGCGGCGGCACCCCGGCCAGCGCGCGGATCCAGTGGGTGAACCCGTCGCCGGTCGGCGGCCCGTCGAGCCGGTCCCGCTGCCAGCCGGCGTAGTCGACGTACCCGGTGGTCGGCGGTTCGGGCGGGTCGCCGCCGTCGCGCAGCGCGGCGTAGCCGGCGGCGATCTCGCCGAGCAGCAGGTCCAGCGACCAGCCGTCGCTGACGATGTGGTGCATCGCCAGGTGCAGCAGGTGCTCGGTGTCGGCCAGCCGGACGACGAGCACCCGCAGCAGCGGCGCGACGGCCAGGTCGAACGGGGTGTGCACGGAGTCGGCGACGAGGGCGTGGGCGGCGTCGGTGCCCGGCGCGTCGGTGACGGTCACCGGCACCCGTACCTCGGGCAGCACCGTCACCACCGGCTCCCCGTCGGCGCTCTCGGTGAACCGCATCCGCAGGCTGTCGTGCCGGGCGGCGGTGGCGTCGAGGGCGGCGCGCAGCAGGTCGACGTCGAACGTCCCGCGCAGCCGCACCGTCGCGCGGACGACGTACGCGGCGGTGCCGGGGGAGAGCTGTTCGGTGAACCAGATCCGCTCCTGGGCGAATGACAGCCGGGGATTTCCGGCGGCCCGGGGGATGGTGGAATGCGGCGGGGCGGCCCGCGTCGGTACGTCAACGTTCGTCACGCGGCGCCTTACTCGAAACGGTGCGGGCAGTGGCCAGTAGTCTGCCCGGCGGGCCCGAACAGTCGGATCGGCTGATCGGTCCACTATGGAAAGGCCCTTCGAGCGATTCGGTGACGGTCGTCGCGTCGTACGGTCGGGAATGCGATTCGCTGACGTGGTGGTGCCCGCGCAATGGGCGTCGGAGACGCTGCTGTCCGCCGAGTTCTCCGGCGACGGGGCCGGGTCGGCGCCGTTGACGTGGGCCCAGCAGGTGATGTGGCGGTCCCTCGCCCGGTACGGCTCCCACCACGTCTTCCTCAACCTGCGCCGTACCGTGCCGGTGTCCGCGCGGGCCGGGGCGGACCCCGCCGCCGTGGTCCGGGCGGTCGGCGCGCTGGTTGGCCGGCACGGTGCCCTGCGCACCCGGGTACGGGTCGTCGACGACGTGCCCCGCCAGGAGACGGCGGCGGCCGGGGTGCTGCCGCTGCTGGTCAGCCCCGGGGTCGACGACGGTGCGCGGGCCGCCCGGGAGGTGGCCGCCCGGTTCGGTGACGTCGCGTTCGACCACGCAGCCGAGTGGCCGCTGCGGGTCGCGCTGGTGACCGTCGACGACCGGGTACGGCAGATCGTGGTGGTGTTCAGCCACTCCACCGTGGACGCGCACGCCGCCGAGGTGGTGCTGCGGGACCTGCGGCTGCTCGTGCTGCGCGGCGACCTGCCCACCCCGGCCGGCCCGCAGTCGGTGGACGTGGCCCGCTGGCAGCACGGGATCGACCAGGGCCGTTCGGCGCGGGCGGTCGGGCACTGGCTGCGGGAGTTCGACATGCTGCCGCCGTCGCCGCTGCCCGCGCCGGGTCCGGGCCTCACCCCGCCGTGGCGACGGGGCGTGCTGGTCTCCACGGCGGTCGACACGGCCATCCGGCTGATCGCCGCCCGGCACCGGGTCAGCGGTTCCGCGGTGCTGCTGGCCGGGGTGACGGCGATGGCCGTCGGCCACGGTGACCGGGAGCGCACCGGCATTTTCCCGATGGCCCACAATCGGTTTCGGGCCGGGTACGCGAATGCCGTCGCCAATCTCGGCCAGATCGGTTTCGGCGTGCTGGATCTGTCCGGTCGCCCCCATTTCGGGGAGCTGTTGTCCCGGGTGTGGCGGGTGTCCCTGGACGCGTTGCGGCACGCGTATTACGACCCGGTCGCGCTGCGGCTCGGATTCGAGCAACGGGGGGTCGACCCGGCGTCGGCGTTCCAGCCGTACCACTACTTCAACGACGTCCGGTTGCCGGTCGGCGGCGTCGACCGGCTGCCGGCGGTGACCCCGGAGGCGTTGCGGGCGGCCACGGCCGGCAGCACGTTCGGCTGGACGGCGGGGCTCGACCGGGCGGCCTGGCACCTGCTGACCCACGTGGTGGACGAGCCGGCCGGGGTGGGCGTCACGCTCACCGTCGACACCCGGCAGCTTCCGCTGGAGACCGTCGAGCCGTTCCTGCGCGGCCTGGAGGAGCTGCTGGTGCGGGCCGCCTTCGACGACGTCCCCTGGCCCTGGTCACCCCCCACCTCGACGCCTGCCATTGGGACAGCCGCCGCCGCGCCGGTCGGGCGGACGACCGCCGCCGACGGGTCGACGTACGCTGAGTTCGCCGGGGGACGGGTCGCGACCGCGCCGCTGACCTGGGGGCAGCGGGCGATGTGGCGGACGGTGGCCGAGTTTCAGGCCCCCGCCGCGTACCGGGTGCTCACCCTGCCCCGCACCCTGGCGGTCTCGGCGCGGGCCGGGGTGGACGTGCCCCGGGCGGTACGGGCGGTGGGTGCGCTGCTCGCCCGGCACGAGTCGCTGCGTACCCGGGTCCGCCCCTACGA
>NZ_JBMDWU010000513.1:0-4291 GCF_048594385.1 Micromonospora sp.
GGGGGTGGCCCACCCCCCCCAGGGGGGCGCCCCGGGCCGTAGGCCGGGCGGGGCCCCCGTCGCGGCCGCCCCCCACGACCGGCGGCGGACCGGGCCGGCCGGCGGGCGGCGGCCCCGGCCGGGCAGTCGGCGGACCGGGCCGACCGGCCGGCGGCGGACCTGGTGTTCCGGCCGGCGACGGGCCGGGACGACCGGCGGGCGGGCCAGGCGTCCCGACGGGTGGCGGACCGGGGCGAAACGGGCCGGTCACGACCGGCTCCCCGCGCGACGGCTCACCCGGCACCACCGGAGCCGTCGTGGCCAGAAGTCCCCTTCCCGGGCCGGGGAGCACCCCGGTCGGCTCCGGTCGACCGGGCGGCCGGCGCGTCCGCGTCCGCCGCCGGCCCGGCCTTCGTCGCCACCGCCTTCTTGGCGACCGCCTTCTTCGCCACCGCCTTCTTGGCGACCGCCTTCTTCGCCACCGCCTTCGGGGCCGTCGTCGCCACCGTCGTCGGGGTCACCGCCTTCTTCGCCACCGCCTTCTTGGCGACGGCCTTCTTCGCCACGACCCCGGTCGACGCCCGGGCGGTCCCGGCCGCCGCGTCGGCCACCGTCGCGGGAGCCGGCCCGGCCGCCGCAGCGGCCCCGGACCCCACCCCCGTGTCACCGGCCGTACCGGCCCCGCCGGTCGGCGGTACGGTCGTGTCCGGTGCCGCGTCACCGACCGGCGACCCGCCCGGTCCGCCCTTCGCCTCACGGAGCTGCCGTTCCAGCTCGTGCACCCGGCGGGTCAGCTCGGCGACCTCGTCGGCCGTCGCCAGCCCCACCGCACCCAGCGCCCGGTCGACCTCGAAGCGGACCAGCTTGGTCAGCGCCTCCCGGTTCGCCGCGCCGGTGGCGAGAAGTTCCTCGGCGAGCGCCTGCAACTGGACGGCCGTCGCGCCGCCCGTGCCGGCCAACCGCCGGGCGGCGTCCTGGGCCCTCTTCCGGGGCGCCTCCGTCAGGCCCAGGGCCAGCTCCAGGTAGGCGCGCCACGCGTCCTGCATGACTCAAGTCCTTCCGCGGGGGCAGTGTGCGGCCCTCACGCTACCGGGCGCCCCGGGCCGTCCCTTGCGGTACGGTGCCGGAAAACGGCGTGGCGGGTACGAAGGAGACGATGTGGCAAGCGTGGACGAGTGCCGACAGGCCCTGCGGGATCTTGCCGACCGGTTGGACCGGCACGCCGGCGCGTCCAGCAAGATCGATCTGGACCGGACCCTGGCCTGCCGGATCACCGATCTGGAGACCGCGTTCCACGGCCGGATCGAAGGCGGCCGGCTGGTCGATCTCGCCGACGGCGACGACCCGAAAGCGAAGATCGCCCTGGTCACCTCCAGTGACGACCTGGTCGCCCTGGTGCACGGCCAGCTCGACGTCACCAAGGCCGTCGCCGCCCGCCGGATCTCCATCAAGGCCAGCCCGTTCGACCTGCTGAAACTGCGCAAGCTGCTCTGAGCCACGGCCCGACGACGAGCGGGCCGGCACCGATGCCCGGTGCCCGCCCGCTGCGCCGTCAGACGGCGCGCCGTCAGGTGGCCAGGCCGAACCCGGCCAACGCCTGCTCCGCCTCCGGCGAGGCCGGGCGGACGTCCGCGCCGGTACCCGCCTCCCAGGCGACCGCACACAGCACGGCCACCGCGTCCAGCGGCCGGCCGGCACCGCTCAGCTCCACCGCACCGTCCACCACCACCGCCGACCATCCACCGGCCTGCGGGGCACCGGGAACCCGGACCACCGCCGTCGGATCGAACAGCCCGGCCAGGTCCGCCGCCACGTGGGTCGGACGCCGCTGCTCGGGGGCACCCAACAGCTCGGGTACGTCGCTGACGCCGGTGAGCACCAGCAGGCTGTCCAGCCCGGCCCGGCGGGCACCCTCGATGTCGGTGTCCAGCCGGTCACCGACCACCAACGTACGACCGGTGCCGGCACGCCGGGCAGCCGTGGTGAACAGCGCCGGCTCGGGCTTGCCGACGACCACGTCGGGCGCCCGGTCCAGGGCGTGCCGCAGGGCAGCCACCAGCGACCCGTTGCCGGGCAGCGGGCCCCGTCCACTCGGCAGCGTCCGGTCCGTGTTGGTGGCCACCCAGGTCGCCCCGGCCCGGATCGCCACCGACGCCTCGGCCAGGTCCACCCAGCCCACCTGCGGGCCGTACCCCTGCACGACGGCGACCGGCGCGGCGTCGGCGCGGTCGACGGGGGTGAGCCCGACGGCGCTGATCTCGGCGCGCAGCGCCTCGGCACCGACGACGAGCACCGCCGCGCCGGCCGGCAGCCGGTCCCGCAGCAGCTCCGCGGAGGCGGCGGCCGAGGTGAGCACCTCCGCCGGCTCAGCCGGTACGCCGATGCCGGTGAGCAGGTCGGCGACCTCGCTGGAGCGCCGCGAGGCGTTGTTCGTGGCGAACGCCACCGACCGGCCCTCGGCCCGCAGCGCGCCCAGGGCCTCGACCGCGCCGGGGATCGGCCGGTCGATCAGGTAGATCACTCCGTCCAGGTCGAAGACGACCAGGGCGTACCCGTCGATCAGCCGGTCCCCGGCGACTGCGGTCATCGCTGGTCCGCCTCCGCCGCGCCGTCGACCGGCCGCACCCCACCCGGGGCCGTCGCCTCGTCGACGCCGGCGGCCGGGGACGCGACGGTGTCGGGCCTGTCGTCCGCAGAGGTACCCGCGACGTCGTCGGCGTCCCGTGCGGCACCGGCAGGCAGGTCGTCACCGGCACGGTCGTCCCGGTCGGCGTCGCCGACATCCTCGGCGGCCTCCCGTCCGACCTCGGCAGCGTCCGGCCGAGTCGGCGCGGCACCCTCGTCCTCGTCCTCGTCACCGTCGTCGTGGCTGTCGCGAGCCTCGTCGTCGTCTTCGTCGTCGACGTCGTCTTCGTCGTCGACGTCGTCTTCGTCGTCGTGGTCGTCGGCGGTCCGCCGGACCCCGGCGTCCGGGTCGGCCGGCAGCGTGCCGGTGGCCTCCCCCTCGACCGGCTCGTCGTCCTCGTCGTCGCCCTCGATCACCACGCCGTCGAGTTCCAGCAGCCGCTCCGGCGCGTCGGTCTCCCCGTCGGTGTCCACGTCGGCGGCCCGCGAGAACCACTCCCGGGCCTCCTCACGGCGGTCCACCGCGAGCAGCGCGTCGGCGTACGCGTACCGCAGCCGCGCGGTCCACGGCTCGGCCACCTCGGTGGTCAGCTCCGGAACCTGGAGCATCGCCACCGCCGCGTCCTTCTGCCCCAGGTCACCCCGGGCACCTGCGGCGACGATCAGCAGTTCGACCGCGACAGCCTTGTCGAGCTTGTCGTTGTCGGCCCCCCGGAACAGGTCGATCGCCCGCTCCGGCCGCCCCAGCGCCCGCTCGCAGTCGGCCAGCACGGCCAGGTGGCTCTGCAGGCCGGTCATCCGGTGGTACGTACGCAGCTCGGCGATCGCCGTCTGCCACTCCCCCGCGTGGTACGCGGCCAGGCCGACCGCCTCACGTACGGCGGAGATCCGGGCGGCCAACCGCCGGGCCGCCATCGCGTGGGCCAACGCCTCCGCCGGGTCCTCGTCGATCAGCTGACCGGTGGCGACCAGGTGCCGGGCGACAGTCTCCGCCACCGGCTTGTTCAACGACAGCAGCTCCGCCCGGACGGCCGTGTCGAGGTCACTCGCGGAGATCTCGTCCGGCAGCACCGGCGCGACCGCCCGGCCGTCGTTCTCGTCCCGACGCTCCCGGTCGGGGCCGAACCCGCCCTCCCGGCGGCGGTCGTCCCCCCGCTGGTCGTCCCGGCGCGGCCGGTCGTGACCGCTGCGCTCGCCGCCCCGGAAACCACCCTCACGACGGTCACCGCCGCGCGAGTCGTCGCCTCGGAAGCCACCCTCGCGACGGTCCCCGCCCCGGAAACCGCCCTCGCGGGAGTCACCGTCCCGACGGAATCCACCGGGCCGGGAGTCGCTGTCACGCGGACCCGACCGGAAACCACCCTCACGACGCTCACCGGAGAAGCCGCCTTCACGACGGTCCCCACCACGGAAACCACCCTCACGGCGGTCCCCGCCCCGGAAGCCGCCCTCGCGGGAGCCACCCTCACGGGAGTCGCCACCACGGAAACCGCCCTCACGGCGATCTCCGCCGAAGCCACCGGGCCGACGGTCGCCGCCGCGGAAACCGCCTTCGCGGGAGTCGCCACCGCGGGAGTCGCCGCCCCGGAAGCCACCTTCACGCGGGCCCGACCGGAAGCCACCACGGTCACCACGCGAATCGTCACGACGGTCCCCGCCCCGGAAACCACCCTCACGGGAATCACCA
>NZ_JBMDWU010000514.1:0-3331 GCF_048594385.1 Micromonospora sp.
GTCCGGCCCGCCGGGGCGCAAGCTCCGAGCGGGCCGGTCAGCGGGAGGCGAGATCCAGCACCAGTTGGGGGGCGAAGCCGATCACCACGGCCAGCGCGGTCGCCCCGGCCAGCGCCACGGAGACCGGCCAGGCCACCCGGCCGGGCGTCACCCCGGGCGCGACCCCGACGGGCGCGGCCGGCTGCCCGGTTCGGGCGGGGACGCCGGTCGCGGCCGGCTCCCCGGCAGGGGTAGGAGCGGTCGGGTCGGCGTACAGGGTGGCGGCGAGGCGCAGGTAGTAGGCCAGCCCGATGACCGCGTTCAGCGCCACCACCAGGGCCAGCCAGCCGGCCCCGCCGTCCAGCACCGCCCGGACCACGGTCACCTTGGCGAACCACCCCGCCCGCCCGGGCGGCAGGCCGGCCAGGCCGACCAGGGCCAACGCGAACGCCGCCCCGGCCCAGGGCCGCCGCCGGCCCACCCCACGCAGGTCCGCCACCGCGCCGCCGTCCGCACCGGCCGGGCGCAGCGCCACCAGCGCCGCGAACGCCGCCAGCTCCACCACCACGAAGAAGACCGCGTACGCCACCGCAGCGGCGTACGCGCCGGCCCGGACGTCGTCGGCCCGGCCGGCGGCCGACGCCAGCACCCCCAGCGGCGCCAGGATGTAACCGGCCTGGGCCACCGACGACCAGGCGAGCAACCGGACGGTACGCCGCTGGCGCAGCGCCACCAGGTTGCCCACGGTCATGGTGAGCACCGCCAGCAGGGCCAGCACCGGGCCGGTCACCTCGGCCGGCAGCGCCCGCTGCACCACCGCCAGCAGGGCCACCACCCCGCCCAGCTTCGACGCGGTGGACAGGTAGGCCGCCACCGGCAGCGGTGCCCCGTCGTAGGTCGCCGGCGCCCAGGCGTGGAACGGCACCGCCGCCACCTTGAAGGCCAGCCCGAGCACCACCAACGCCACCGCCGCCGGCACCAGCGGCAGGTCGGGCGCGTCGGCCAGCAGCCCGCCGAGCCGGCCCAGGTGCAGACCGCCGGTCGCCGCGTAGAGCAGGGCCGCGCCGAGCAGGGTGACCGTCGTGGCCACCACGCTCACCACGAAGAAGGTGACCGCCGCCTCGGCACTGGCCAGGCTGCCCCGGCGCAGACCCACCAGCACGTACAACGGCAGGGTCAAGGTCTCCAGGGCGACGATCAGGGTGATCAGGTCACCGGCCTCGCCCAGCACCACGCCACCGGTCATCGCGCAGGCCAGCAGGAAGCAGTACTCCCCGACGGGCTTCGGACCGCCCCGCAGCAGCGGCCCGGAGAGCCCGAGCACCCCCAGGGTGAGCAGGGCGAAGACCCCGGCGACCAGGGCCGCCCGGCCGTCGAACACCCACGAGCAGTCGGCCCCCATGCAGAAGGTCCGCCGGGTGCCGGCCGCGCCCACCACCACCGCACCGACCCCGGTGGCGACGACGCCCGCGCAGGCCACGGCCACCGTCGCGCCGGCCCGGCCGACCAGCAGATCCGCCAGCAGCACGAGTACGGCGGTGCCGGCCGCCAGGTACGCCGGCAGCAACGCCACGTTGTCGACGCTCTGCACGAGACTCATCGGTGCTCACCTCCGTTCGCGACTGCGGACGTCACCGGACCACCGCCACCAGGGCGTCCACCGGGCCGGTGGCGTAGCCGAGCACCAGGGTGGGTGCCAGGCCGACAGCGAGGGCGAGCAGGACCAGCGGAACCCAGGCGGTCAGCTCCACCCCGGCCAGGGCGGGGGTGAACCGGCCCACCGCCGGGCTGGGCCGGCCGTGGGTGACCCGGCGCAGCAACCGCAGGAAGTACGCGGCGGTGAGCGCCCCGCCGACCGCCGCCAGCACCGCCAGCGTGGTCCACAGCGGCCCGCCCCGCTCGACGGCCGCGACCACCGCGAACGCCTCACCCCAGAACCCGGCCAGGCCGGGCAGGCCGAGCGAGGCGACCGCCGCGAAGCCGAGCAGACCGGCCAGCCGGGGCGCGGTCTCCCGCAGCCCGGACAGCTCGGCCAGCGCCCCCGTGTGGGCCCGGTCCTTGACCGCCCCGGCGAGGAAGAACAGCAGCCCGGTGATCACCCCGTGCGCCACGTTTCCGATCAGCGCCGCCTGGATGCCGGTGGCGGTCAGCGTCGCCACCCCGAGCAGCACGAACCCCATGTGCCCGACGCTGGAGTAGGCGATCAGCCGCTTCAGGTCGTCCTGGGCCAGACAGACCAGGGAGCCGACGAGGATCGCCGCGACGGCCAGCACCCCGAGGATCGGCGCGGCCCAGCGGGCACCCTCCGGGGCCACCCCGACGGCCACCCGGATCAGGCCGTACGTGCCCATCTTGAGCAGGACCCCGGCGAGGATGACGCTGCCGACGGTGGGTGCCTGGGTGTGCGCGTCGGGCAGCCAGGTGTGCAGCGGCCAGAGCGGGGCCTTCACCGCGAACGCCAACCCGAGCAGGGCGAACGCGGTCAACTGGGTGCCCCGCGACAGCCCCACCCCGCCGGTCAGCGCGACGATGTCGGCGGTGCCGGCGGCGGCCACCACGACGAACACGCCGACCAGCAGCAGCACCGAGCCGAAGAGCGTGTAGAGGGCGAACTTGCGGGCCGCCGCGCGGGCCGCGTCGCGTGCCGGCAGATCATCGCCGGTGCCACCCCAGCCGGCGATGATCACGTACATCGGCAGCAGGACGACCTCGAAGAAGACGAAGAAGAGCACCAGGTCGAGGGCGAGGAAGGTACCCAGGATGCCCACCTCGACCACCAGCAGCAACGCCACCAGCGCGCGGCCGCTCCCCCGGCCCTCGGGCACCCGCCGCACGGTGTAGCCGCAGCAGAGCAGGGTGAGCAGGGCGGTCAGCACCACCAGCGGCCAGGAGATGCCGTCCACCCCGAGGTGGAAACGCAGGTCGAGGCCGGGCACCCAGGGCAGGTCGACCTCGTGCCAGGGCTGCACGGCGGGAGCCGGACCGTACCCGAACCAGCCGTGGTCGCCGAGCACCAGCAGCGCCGCCCCGACCAGGGTCAGGCCGGCGACCGCCGTACCCAGCAGCCGGGCCGCCCGCTCCCCGGGGAGCACGGCCACCAGCGCCGCCCCCACCGCCGGCAGCACCAGCACCGCGACCAGCAACACCTGCCCAACAGTCATGGGGCCCGCCTCTCGTTCGCGACTGCGGGGCTCCGCTGCGCTGCACTCCTCGCGCTCACCGAACCGACCTTTCATTCGCGACTGCGGGGCTCCGCTGCGCTGCACTCCTCGCGCTCACCGAACCGACCTTTCATTCGCGACTGCGGGGCTCCGCTGCGCTGCACTCCTCGCGCTCACCGAACCGACCTTTC
>NZ_JBMDWU010000515.1:0-7475 GCF_048594385.1 Micromonospora sp.
ACCTGCGGCTCCGGCTTCGCCTCGGCCTTGGGCTGCTCCGCCTTCGGGGCCTGCGCCTTCGGGGCCGGCTCCGGCTCCGGCTTCGACTCGGCCGGGGCCGCGCCCGCCGCGCCGATGATCGCCAGGTCCGCGCCGACGGCGGCGGTCTCGTCCTCGGGGACCTTGATCTCCAGGACGGTGCCGGCGACGGGCGACGGGATCTCGGTGTCGACCTTGTCGGTGGAGACCTCCAGCAGCGGCTCGTCGACCTCGACGGTCTCGCCGACCTGCTTGAGCCAGCGGGTGACCGTACCCTCGGTGACGCTCTCGCCCAGGGCCGGCATCTTCACCGGGGTGCCCTCGCCCGACGACGCCGGGGCGGCCTGCGCCGCCGGCTGCTCCCGGGCCGGCTCCTCCTGCTCCGGCTCCGGGCCGGTGCCCTCGGCGGCGGCCGTCGGCTCGGGGGCCGGCGCGGCCTGCTCCTGCCCGTCGGCCTCACCGTCGGCCTGCGGGGCGTCCCCGCCGGCCGACTCGCCCTCACCCGAGATGACGGCCAGCTCGCTGCCCACCTCGGCGGTCTCGTCCTCGCCGACCACGATCCGGCTCAGCACCCCCGCGGCGGGGGAGGGGATCTCGGTGTCGACCTTGTCGGTGGAGACCTCCAGCAGGGGCTCGTCGACCTCGACGGTCTCGCCCTCCTGCTTGAGCCAGCGGGTGACGGTGCCCTCGGTGACGCTCTCGCCGAGCCGAGGCATGGTGACCGATACCGGCATGTTCTGAAACTCCTTCGTGGCCTGGTGCGATCCTCGCCCGCTTGCCGCCGGCGTCGCGGAATGAGTGTGGGTCAGGCGTGCGCGTGCAGCGGCTTGCCGGCCAGGGCCAGGTGCGCCTCGCCCAGCGCCTCGTTCTGGGTCGGGTGGGCGTGCACGAGCTGCGCCACCTCCGCCGGGTAGGCCTCCCAGTTGTAGATGAGCTGCGCCTCGCCGATCAGCTCACCGACCCGGGCACCGACCATGTGGACGCCGACCACCGGGCCGTCCTCGACCCGGACCAGCTTCACGAAACCGGCGGTCTTGAGGATCTGGCTCTTGCCGTTGCCGCCGAGGTTGTAGTTGTAGACCTTGACCTTGTCGCCGTACTGCTCCTTGGCCTTCGCCTCGGTCAGGCCCACCGACGCAAGCTCCGGGTCGGAGTAGGTGACGCGCGGGATGCCGGCCTCGTCGATCACGGCCGGGTTCAGGCCGGCGATCTCCTCGGCGACGAAGATGCCCTGGGCGAAACCCCGGTGGGCGAGCTGGAGGCCGGGCACGATGTCGCCGACCGCGTAGACGTTCGGCACGCCGGTGCGCAGCCGCTCGTCGGTCAGCACGTACCCCCGGTCGAGCTTGACGCCCTGCTCCTCGTAACCGAGGTCGGCGGTGTTCGGGCCCCGGCCGACGGCGACCAGCAGCAGCTCGGCCTCGACGGTCTCGCCGCCGGCGATGGTCAGCTTCACGCCCTTCTCGGTCTTCTCGACCTTCTCGAACGGCTTGCCGACCTTGAAGTTGATCTTCCGCTTGCGGAACGCCCGCTCCAGCGCCTTCGACGACTCCTCGTCCTCGGCGGCCACCAGCCGGGGCAGCGCCTCGACGATGGTGACGTCCACCCCGAAGGACTTCCACACGCTGGCGAACTCGACGCCGATCACGCCGCCACCCAGCACGATCACCGACGCCGGCACCCGGTCCAGGGTCAGCGCGTGGTCGCTGGTGATGATCCGCTCGCCGTCGACCTCCAGGCCGGGCAGGCTCTTCGCGTACGAGCCGGAGGCCAGGATCACGTTGCGGCCGGTGTACCGCTTGCCGTCGACCTCGACGACGTTCGGGCCGACCAGCCGGCCGTGGCCCTCGACGACGGTGATCGCCTTGTTGCCCTTGATCATCCCCTGGAGGCCCTTGTAGAGGCGGGCGATCACCCCGTCCTTGTACGAGTTGACCCCGGCCATGTCGATGCCGACCAGCTCGGCCTTGACGCCGAACTGCGCCGACTCGCGGGTCTGGTCGGCGATCTCCGCCGCGTGCAGCAGCGCCTTGGTCGGGATGCAGCCGTTGTGCAGGCAGGTGCCGCCGAGCTTGCCCTTCTCGATCAGCGCGACGGAGAGGTCAAGCTGGGCGGCACGCAGCGCCGCCGCGTAGCCGCCGCTGCCACCTCCGAGAATGACGATGTCGAAGGTTGCGTCGTTCGGCTCGCTCACGTCCAACTCCCTGGTCGCTTCGCTGCATCGGGGGGTCACGGTGGGGCGCCACGGGCAGACCCCACCTCGGTCATCTTGTCACTAGCGCGTCCGCAGCGCGTACCGAGGTGCCCAACGACACGTCCCCGACACGTACTCTTGGCACCGGTTCCCGACGACGGACGGGGGAGAGGAGTGCCCGGTGGCGCTGTTCCGGCGACGCAAACCGCCGACCCCGGCCAACCGTGACCGGCCGGCCGACCGGGCCGACCTGGATCACCTGGCCAACTTCGCCCGCACCCGCCGGGGGGTCGAGGCGTTCGTCGAACCCCGGACCACGATGACCGACACCACCGTCATCATGATCGCCGACGACGGCGAGTGGACCCGGCGACGCATCGACGGCCCGGACGCCGCCCGTCGTTTCGCCCATGCCCTGGGAATCCCGATCTACGACGTCCGGTTGATGGGCTACCCGCAGCGGATGCGCGACTACAACGAACGCCGCAAGCGCCGCCCCGAGCGGTACTGACGGCGACCCCGGGCCCGACGACCCGGGAAACACGGACGGGACGCCCGCAGGCGTCCCGTCGTCGTGTCGCGAATCCGTCAGCCGTTGGCGGCGACGTCCTCGACCAGCTGCACCAGGGTACGCACCGGCACGCCCGTGCCGCCCTTGGTCCAGTAGCCGGTCGGCTCCCCCGAGTGGTAGCCGGGACCGGCGATGTCGATGTGCGCCCAGGCCACGTCGTCGGTGACGAACTCGCGCAGGAACACCCCGCCCTGCAACATGTGGCCGGCCCGGTCCATGCCCGCGTTGACCTGCGAGATGTCCGCGACGTCGGAATCCATGCCCTTGCGGACGTCGTCCGGCAGCGGCATCGGCCAGGCCGGCTCGCCGACCGTGTCACCGGCCACCTTCACCCGCTCGCACAGCTCGGGGGTGCCCATCACCCCGGAGATCCGCTTGCCCAGCGCGATCACCTGCCCGCCGGTGAGGGTGGACGTCTCGAACAGGTAGTCGGTGCCGTCGGCGCAGGCGCGGGCCATCGCGTCGCCGAGGATCATCCGGCCCTCGGCGTCGGTGTTGAGCACCTCGACCCGCTTGCCGTTGAACATGGTGACCACGTCACCCGGCCGGTAGCTGGTGCCCGACGGCATGTTCTCCGCCATCGGCAGGTAACCGGTCACCGCCACGGCCGGCCTGAGCGCCGCGATCGCCAGCATCGCCGCGCCGACCGCCGCCGCGCCGGCCATGTCGGACTTCATCTCCCACATGCCCTGCGCCGGCTTGATCGAGATGCCGCCGGTGTCGAAGGTGATGCCCTTGCCGACCAGCGCCACCCGCTTGCCGTTCGTCTGGCCCTGCGGGGTCCAGGTCAGCTTGACCAGCCGCGGCGGGGCCTCCGAGCCCTGCCCGACGGCGGTGATCCCGCCGTACCCGCCGGCCCGCAGCTGCTCCTCGTCGAGCACCTCGACATCGAGCCCGGCGGCCCGGGCGGCGGTGGCGACGGCCTCGGCGAAGGCCGGCGGACGCAGCTCGTTCGGCGCGGTGTTGACCCAGTCGCGGCTGGTACGCACCGCGCCGGCCACGGCGGTGGCCCGGTCGACCTCGGCCCGCGCGGTCGCGTCGGCGGCGTCCGGAACGGCGATCAGCACCTCGGCCACCGGCTCCCGCCGGGACGGCTGCGGCTTGGTCTTGTAACCGGCGAACCGGTAGCCGCCGAGCAGCGCCCCCTCGGCCACCGCGCGCAGCGCGGCCGGGGCGTCGGCGTCGTCGGGCAGCGGCAGGCTCAGCGCCACCCGGGGTGCCCCGGCCAGCGCCCGGACCGCCGCGCCGGCGGCCCGGCGCAGGGTCTCCGGGGCGGGGGCGGCACCGGTCGGCTCCGGACCCAACCCGACCGCCACGACCAGCGGGGCGGTGACCGTGCCCAGCGTGGCCAGCTTGATCACCTCACCGGGGCCACCGGTCGCGCCGAGCAGGGCCAGCGTCGCGGTCAGCTTGCCGTCGAAGGCGGCGGCGATGCTCTCCGCGCCGTCGGCGAGCAGCAGGGTGCCGGCGGGACCGCTCGTGGCGTCCGGGCCGGTGGTCTGGCTGTGCACGCCGATCACGATCGCGTCGACCGCGAGCTCGGCGGGGTCGGTGTCGACCAGGCTGAGGGTGGTGCTGGACGATGTCACTGAAGCTACTCCGGGCGGGCCGGGCCGGCCGCGGCGTCGCGTACCGGCGGTGATGGTCTCCGGCGGCAACCTACCCGCCGGAGCGCGGGTGCGTCCCGCCGAAGTGCCGACGGGTCCCGCCGATGCTAACCAGCGGGACACCCGGCGGTAAGTTGCCACCCATGACGGACGTGACCTCCGACGCCGCCGCGACCCGGCTGCGCCGTTCCCCGCTGCACGCGCGACACACCGCGCTCGGTGCCAAGTTCGCCCCCTTCGGGGGTTGGGAGATGCCCCTGGAGTACGCCGGTGGCGGCGTGCTCAGGGAACACGCGGCGGTCCGGACGGCGGTCGGGGTCTTCGACGTCTCGCACCTGGGCAAGGCGCGGGTCACCGGCCCCGGCGCGGCCCGGTTCGTCAACTCCTGCCTGACCAACGACCTGGACCGGATCGGGGCGGGCCGGGCGCAGTACACGCTCTGCTGCGACGACGCCACCGGCGGGGTGGTCGACGACATCATCGCCTACCGGTACGCCGACGACCACGTCTTCCTCATCCCCAACGCGGCGAACACCGCCGAGGTGGTCCGCCGGCTGCGCGCCGCCGCCCCGGCCGACGTCGAGGTCACCGACGAGCACGACCGGTACGCCGTGCTGGCCGTGCAGGGCCCCCGCTCGGCCGAGCTGCTCGACGCGCTGGACCTGCCCACCGGGCACGAGTACATGAGCTTCTCCCCGGCGACGCTGGCCGGTGCCGAGCTGACCGTCTGCCGTACCGGCTCCACCGGTGAGCTGGGCTACGAGCTGGTGGTGCCGGCCGACCACGCCGTCGCCGTCTGGGACGCGCTGTTCGCCGCCGGGGAGCGGGTCGAGCTGCGGGCCTGCGGGCTGGGCGCCCGGGACACCCTGCGCACCGAGATGGGCTACCCGCTGCACGGGCAGGACCTCTCCCTGGACATCACCCCCGTGCAGGGGCGCTCCGGCTGGGCCGTGGGCTGGGACAAGCCGGCCTTCTGGGGCCGCGACGCGCTGCGCGCCGAGAAGGCTGCCGGCCCCCGCCGGACGCTGCGCGGCCTGGAGGCCGTCGACCGGGCCATCCCACGTGCCGGAATGACCGTGTACGCCGGTGACGCCCCGGTCGGCACGGTCACCAGCGGCACCTTCAGCCCCACCCGCAAGCAGGGCATCGCCCTCGCCCTGCTGGACACCACCCCGAAACTCGCCGACGGCGACCTCGTCGAGGTCGACATCCGGGGCCGCCGCGCCCAGATGCGGGTCACCCGTCCACCCTTCGTCACCCCCTCCGTCCGCTGACTCCACCCCCACCCGGCCCTGCGGCTCGCTCCAGCCCGGTTCGTCCCGGCCCTCCGGTTCGCCCGGGTGATCAAGAAGTTTGCGTCACCCCGACCCTGGATTTCTGACGCAAACCTCTTGCTCACCGGGGTGGGTGAGTGCCCCGGGGTGGGGGAGTGCCCGGGGTTGGGGAAGAGGGCGGGGGTCAGTGGGTGGGGTGGGGGCGTTCGCCGGCGTCGAGGACGGCCTGGGTCCAGCCGCCCTCGATGACGCCGGTGCCGTCCAGGACCGCCCAGTCGACGACCTCGGTGACCGCCACCACGACCGGGGAACCGATCCGCACGGTGGGGTCGGTGTTGGCGTCGCTGGCGCTGGCCCCGACGATCCGCTCCGGGGCGTCCCACGAGCTGACCCCGGCCCACACGTACTCGGGGCCGTCGTCGCCGGGCAGGCCGTACTTGACCACCAGTTGCGCCTCCGGCGGCAGCCCGTCGGCGAGGAACCGGGCCCGGATGTCGTCCAGCCCGGCGCGGGCGGTGGCGACGGCCCGGCTCATCGCGTCGCCGGACCGGGCGTACCGGACGTCCGGCTCGATGCCGGAGAACAGGGTCGCGCAGGCCGCCGCGAAGTAGCGGCCGTCCGGGCCGGGATGACCGGGCGGCGGGCGCAGGCTCAGGAACGAGTCGGCGTCCGGGTCGGTCGCCGGGTCCAGCTCCAGCCGCAGCAGCACCGGGGCCGTCGCGCCGTGCTGCTCCGGATTGCCGTACGCCACCGCGATGTCGTGCCCGGTCACCGTGGCCAGCACCGGTAGCTGCACGAACGCCGGCACCTCCTCGCCGGCCAGCCCGTCGGTCCAGTCCCGCAGCAGCCGGCGGGCGGCACCGGTCAGCACCGCGCCCCAGGCCCGGGTGAGATGGTCGGGCACCCCCTGGGTCTGCAACTCCAGCAGCCCGAAGCGGCGCAGCCCCTTGGTGGTGAACCACAGCCCCTCGGTGTCCGAGGAGTACGGCACGAGCACCCAGTCGACCAGCCGGATCCGGCCCTGCGCGTCCGGCAGCGACTTCAACGCCGTCGCCGGGTCGAGGAACTGCAACCCGAACACGTCCACCACGTCACCGCCGACGGACTCGGCCACCGCGGCGGCCACCGCGCGGGCCGCCCACTCGTGCGCCGGTGGCCAACCCGGCCGGTACTCGGCCTGCACCACCACCAGGTGACTGGCGGCGGCGAGCCGGCCCAGCTGGGCCTCGGTCGCGCCGAACGCGGTGAGCAGGTCCGGCGGCAGTTGCGGGAACTCGTCGATCGACCGGGTGTCCACCGACATCAGCGGACTGTCCAGCATCTGCGTGGCCAGGCCGTACACCGGGTCGGCGAGGCGACCGGCGAGACTCCGTACCGCCGTTTTCGGGCTCACCGGTGGCAACCCCGCCACCGGTACCAGGTAGGTCGCGCTGAGCGACTCCGGGACCGGTACGGGCAGGAAGTCGTCCGTGATGAGCAAGTCGTCCCCCGGAAGGCCGTGCCGGTGCTGTCGGGGCAAACGCTACCCGGCGCGCCGCGTCGTCCTCAGCCGGACAGCACCAAGCCCAGGTAGACCAGCGTGGTCACCACCTCCACGACGGCCCCCAGCACGTCGCCGGTGATGCCGCCGAGCCGGCGTACCAGATGGCGCAGCAGGCCGGTGGCGACGGCGAGCGCGGCGAGCACGGCCAGCGGCCCCTGCCACGGCCGGCCCGGCACGGCCGGCACCGCCACCAGCGCGACGGCGACCGCGCCGACGACCGGCGCGACCGGCCCGACCGTCCCGGCGACCAGCGCGCCCAGCCCGTCGG
>NZ_JBMDWU010000516.1:0-7423 GCF_048594385.1 Micromonospora sp.
CAAAACCTCAACCAACCGCCAATCCACAAACTCCGACAACGCCACCCCACACTCACCAACCCGCTCCGCAAACACCGGAGACGAATCCAACAACTCCACCGCCATCCCCACCCACTGCGAACCCTGCCCCGGGAACACGAACACCACCCCGGAGCCGCCCTGCAACGGCGTCGGCACCGCGGCCCCGGCGACCAGGGCGTCCGCGCCGGTCAGGAAGTCGCTGACGTCACCGACGACGACGGCCCGCCGGTCCAGCGCCGCCCGCCCCTTGGCCAGCGCGTACGCGAGGTCACCCGGGTCGGTGGTGGCGGCGGCGACGGCGGCCCGCAGCTGGGCGGCCTGGGCGCGCAGCGCCTCCTCGGTCTTGGCCGACAGCACCCACGGCAGCACGGCCGGCGGCGGGACGATCTCGCCCTCCAGCTCGACCGGCGGGGCCTCCTCGACGATGACGTGGGCGTTGGTGCCACTGATGCCGAACGACGACACGCCTGCCCGGCGCGGCCGGTCCAGCGCCGGCCACGGCTGGGCCTCGGTGAGCAGCCGCACCTCGCCGGCCGACCAGTCGATCTGCGGGGACGGCTCGTCGGCGTGCAGGGTGCGGGGCAGCAGCCCGTTGCGCATCGCCAGCACCATCTTGATCACGCCCGCGACACCGGCCGCACCCTGGGTGTGCCCGATGTTCGACTTGATCGAGCCGAGCCACAGCGGACGCTCACCCGGGCGGCCCTGCCCGTACGTGGCCAGCAGCGCCTGCGCCTCGATCGGGTCGCCGAGGGCGGTGCCGGTGCCGTGCGCCTCCACCGCGTCCACGTCGGTCGCCGGGATGCCACCGGCGGAGGCCAGGGCCTGCCGGATCACCCGCTGCTGCGAGGGGCCGTTCGGGGCGGTCAGGCCGTTGGACGCGCCGTCCTGGTTGGTGGCCGAGCCCCGGATCACCGCGAGCACCTGGTGGCCGTTGGCCCGCGCGTCGGAGAGCCGTTCCAGCAGCAGCATGCCGGCGCCCTCGCCCCAGCCGGTGCCGTCGGCCCCGGCGGCGAACGACTTGGACCGGCCGTCCTTGGCCAGGCCCCGCTGGCGGCTGAAGTCGATGAAGGTGTCCGGGGTGGACATCACGGTGACACCACCGGCCAACGCGAGCGAGCACTCCCCGGCCCGCAGCGCCTGCACCGCCAGGTGGATCGCCACCAGCGACGACGAGCAGGCGGTGTCGATCGACACGGCCGGCCCCTCCAGGCCGAGGGTGTAGGCGACCCGGCCGGAGACGATGCTGGCCAGGCTGCCGTTGCCCAGGTAGCCGGCCAGCTCGTCGGGCACCTGGTGCAGGCGCAGCGCGTAGTCGTGGTACATGACGCCGGCGAAGACACCGGTCGGGCTGCCCTTGAGCGAGGTCGGGTCGATCCCGGCCCGCTCCAGCACCTCCCACGACGTCTCCAGCAGCAACCGCTGCTGCGGGTCCATCGCGACCGCCTCACGCGGGCTGATCCCGAAGAAGTCCGCGTCGAAGTCGGCCGCGTCGTAGAGGAAACCACCCTCCATCGAGTACGTCTTGCCGGGCTTGCCGGGCTCCGGGTCGTACATGCCGGCCAGGTCCCAGCCCCGGTCGGTGGGGAACGGGGAGACCGCGTCGACGCCGCCCTCCAGCAGCTCCCACAGCTGCTCCGGGGTGCTCACCCCGCCGGGGAAGCGGCAGCTCATCGACACGATCGCGATCGGCTCCTGGGTGAACGAGGCAGGTGCCAGCTCCGGCACCACCGGGTCCACGTCGGTGCCGAGCACGGTGGAGACCACGAACTCGGCGAGCGCCACCGGCGTCGGGTAGTCGAAGACCAGGGTCGCCGGCAACCGCAGCCCGGTGGCGGCGTTGAGCCGGTTACGCAGCTCCACCGCGGCCAGCGAGTCGAAGCCCAGCTCGTTGAAGGCGCGGCGGGGCTCGATCGCCTCCGCGCCGTCGTGGCCGAGCACGGCGGCGACGTGCGCGCGGACCAGGTCGAGGGTGACCCGGTCCCGTTCGGCCGGGGTGAGGCCGGCGAACTGCCGGGCCAGCCCCTGCGCGGCGTCCGTCGGGCCGGCGGCCTGCGCGGCCCGCCGGGCCGGCAGCGGCACCAGGCCGCGCAGCAGCGCCGGCACCCCGTCGGGCCGGTTGCGCAGCGCGGTCAGGTCGACCCGGATCGGGGCGAGCACCGGCTCGTCGACGCCGAGCGCCGCGTCGAGCAGGGCCAGGTTCTCGGCCGGGCTGAGGCCGGGCATGCCGGAACGCTCGATGCGCTGCAACGCGGCGGCGTCCAACTGGCCGCCCATGCCGCTGTCACCGGTCCACAGACCCCAGGTGAGGGCGACGGCGGGCCGGCCCTGCGCCCGGCGGGTGGCGGCCAGCGCGTTCAGGGTGGCGTTCGCGGCGGCGTAGTTGCCCTGCCCGGCGCAGTCGAGCAGGCTCGCCAGGGAGGAGAAGAGCACGAACGCGCTCAGTTCGGCGTCGCGGGTCAACCGGTCGAGGTTGACCGCGCCGTCCAGCTTCGCCTGCAGCACCGCGTCGAGCCGCTGCGGGGTGAGCGAGCCGATCGTGCCGTCGTCGACGATGCCGGCGGCGTGCACCACCGCCCGCAACGGCCGGTCGGCCGGGACGGCGGCGAGCAGCGCGGCCAGGGCGTCGGCGTCGGCCGCGTCGCAGGCGGCCACCTCGACGCTCGCGCCCGCCGCTTCCAGTTCCGCGCGCAGCTCCGCCACACCGGCCGCCGCCGGGCCACGACGACTGGTCAACAGCAGGTGGCGTACGCCGTGCCGGCCGGCCAGGTGCCGGGCGACGTGCGCGCCGAGCCCGCCGGTGCCGCCGGTGACCAGCACCGTGCCGTCGGTCGGCCAACCGGCGTCGTCGCTGCCGTCGGGGGTGGTGGCGACCCGGGCCAGCCGGGGCACACTGATCGCCCCGTCACGTACCCGCAGCTCAGGTTCGCCGGTGGCCAGGGCGGCGGCCAGCAGCGACGTGGGGGCGTCGGCCAGCCGGACGGTGACGAACCGGTCCGGGTTCTCCGTCTGCGCGGCGCGCAGCAGACCCCAGACCGCCTCGGTGGCGAGGTCGTCGGCGCGGCTGACGAAGACCAGCCGGGTGCCGGCCAGCCGCGCGTCGACCAGCCACTGCTGCAGCAGCGTCAACGCGTCGGCGGTGGCGGCCCGGACGTCGCCGACGCCGACGCCGACGAACGCGAACTCGGGGGCGGTGGCGCCGGCGTCGATCGCGGCGCCCAGCGCGGCCGGGGCGGCGTGCCGGGCGGCCGTACCGATCCGCTCGTCGCCGAGCACCACCCAGCGGGGGGTGCCCGCCGGGGCGGGCCGGTGACCGAGCTTCGTCCACTCCAGCCGGAACAGCCGCTCGTGGTAGCCGCCCCGGGCGGCGGTGAGCTGGGCGGTGGAGACCGGCCGGGAGACGAACGAGCGCACCGTGGCCACCGGCGCGCCGGTGGCGTCGGCGAGGGTCACCGACACGCTGTCCCCGGCGGCCGGGGCGATCCGCACCCGCACCTCGGCCGCACCGGCGGCGTGCAGGGTGACGTCGTTCCAGGCGAACGGGATGCGCACCTCGTCGTCGGTGGGCTCGCCCCGGCGGGCCGCGTCGATGGCGTGCAGGGCGGCGTCCAGCACCGCCGGGTGCAGGCCGAAGCGGGCCGCCTCGGCCCGACTGTCGGCGGGGAGCGCGACCTCGGCGTACACCTCCTGGCCGCGTCGCCAGACGGCCTTGAGGCCCTGGAAGACCGGGCCGTAGCCGTAGCCCTGGTCGGCCAGCTCGGCGTAGATGCCGGCCAGGTCGACCGGCCGGGCGTCGCGCGGCGGCCACTGGGTGAGCGGCTGACCGGCGTCGGCGGCCTCCGGGGTGAGGAAGCCGCTGACGTGCCGGGTCCAGAGCTGGTCGTCCGGGTCGGACCCGTCGGGCCGCGAGTAGACGGCCACCGGGCAGCGGCCGGCCGGGTCGGCGGCGCCGACGACCACCTGGAGGGCGACGCCGCGCTCGTCGAGCGCCAGCGGGGCCTCCAGGGTCAGCTCCTCGACGGTGGGGCAGCCGACCTGGTCGCCGGCCCGCACGGCCAGCTCGACGAAGGCGGTGCCGGGCAGCAGCGCCACCCCGGAGATGGTGTGGTCGGCCAGCCACGGGTGGCTGCGCAGCGACACCCGACCGGTGAGCACCACGCCGTCGCCGCCGGCCAGGCCGACGACCGCACCGACCAGCGGGTGCCCGGCGGCGAGCTGACCGAAGCCGGTCGCGTCGGCGCTGCCGCCGCCGGATTCCATCCAGAACCGGCGACGCTGGAACGGGTACGTGGGCAGCGCGACCCGGCGGGCCCCACGGGCGGCGAAGAACGCCGTCCAGTCCACCGGCACCCCCCGCACGTGGGCGCGGGCGACGGCGGCGACGACGTCGGACTCCTCGTCGTGGTCGGCGCGCAGCAGCGGGGCGAAGACCGCGTCGGCGTCGGCGTCGGCGTCGAGGCAGGCCGGACCCATCGCGGAGAGCACACCGGCCGGACCGAGTTCGAGGAAGGTGGTGACCCCCTCGTCGGCCATGGCCCGGACGGCGTCGGCGAACCGGACGCTGTCGCGTACGTGCCGCACCCAGTAGTCGGGGTCGCACAGTTCACCGGAGAGCACCGGCCGGCCGGTGACCGTGGAGACGACCGGGATGGTCGGCGGGCGGTAGGTGAGCACGTGCGCCAGCCGGCCGAACTCGGCGAGCATCGGCGTCATCAGCGGTGAGTGGAAGGCGTGGCTGACCTTCAGCCGCTTCGTCTTGTGCCCGGCGGCGGCGAGGGCGGCGACCACCTCCAGCACGGCGTCCTCGTCGCCGGAGACCACCACCGAGGCGGGGCCGTTCACCGCGGCCAGGCCCACCTGCGCCTCGCGGCCGGCCAGCAGCGGACGGACCTGCTCCTCGGTGGCCTGCACCGAGATCATCGCGCCCTCGGCGGGAAGCTGCTGCATGAGCCGGCCCCGGGCGGCGACCAGCAGGGCGGCGTCCTCCAGGGAGAGCACCCCGGCGACGTGAGCGGCGGCCAGCTCACCGATCGAGTGCCCGGCGAGCAGGTCCGGCCGGATCCCCCACGACTCCAGCAGCCGGAACTGGGCGACCTCCACCGCGAACAGCGCGCACTGGGTGTAGGCGGTCTGGTCGAGCAGGGCCGCCTCGGCGGTGCCGGGCTCGGCGAACAGCACGTCGGCCAGCGGCACGTCCAGTTGCAGGTCGAGCCAGCCGCAGGCGTCGTCGAACGCGGCGGCGTAGACCGGGTAGCTGCGGTGCAGCTGCCGGCCGGCGTCCAGCCGCTGGCTGCCCTGCCCGGTGAACAGGAAGCCGAGCCCACCACCGGTGGCCTGGCCCAGGTGCACGCCGGGCACGTCGCCACCGGCGGCGAGGGCGGCCAGGTCCCCGACCGCAGCGGCCCGGTCCCGGGCCACCAGCACCGCCCGGTGCTCCAGCGCGGTCCGGGTGGTGGCCAGCGAGTACGCGACGTCGAGCAGTTCCGGGGCGTCCCCGTCGGTGTCCACGACGGCGAGCAACGCGGCGGCCTGGTCGCGCAGCGCGGCCTCGCTCCGGGCGGAGAGCACCACCGGCAGCACCTCGCTGGGCAGCTGCGGCACGGCGGGCACGGCCTCGTCGTCGACGGCCGGCGGCTCCTCGACGATGACGTGCGCGTTGGTGCCGCTGACCCCGAACGAGGAGACCCCGGCCCGGCGCGGGTGGCCCGCGTCGTCCCACGGGCGGGCCTCGGTGAGCAGCGCGACGGTGCCGGCGGACCAGTCCACGTTGGGGGTGGGCGCGTCGACGTGCAGGGTCTGCGGCAGCACCCGGTGCCGCATCGCCATCAGCACCTTGATCACCCCGGCGACGCCGGCGGCGGCCTGCGAGTGGCCGATGTTGGACTTGAGCGAACCGAGCCACAGCGGCCGGTCGGCGGGGCGTTCCCGGCCGTAGGTGGCGATGATCGCCTGCGCCTCGATGGGGTCGCCGAGGCGGGTGCCGGTGCCGTGCGCCTCGACCAGGTCGACGTCGGCGGGGGCCAGGCCGGCCGAGGCCAGCGCGGACATGATCACCCGCTGCTGGGACGGCCCGTTCGGGGCGGTCAACCCGTTGGACGCGCCGTCCTGGTTGATCGCCGAGCCCCGGATCACCCCGAGCACCCGGTGGCCGTTGCGGCGGGCGTCGGAGAGCCGCTCCAGCACCAGGATGCCGACCCCCTCGGCCCAGCCGGTGCCGTCGGCCGCCGCCGCGAACGGCTTGCACAGCCCGTCCGGGGCGAGGCCGCGCTGCCGGCTGAACGCGGTGAACGCGCCCGGGTGCACCATCACCGCGACGCCACCGGCCAACGCGGTGGTGCACTCGCCACGCTGCACCGCCTGGCAGGCCAGGTGCAGGGCGACCAGCGAACCCGAGCAGGCGGTGTCCACGGTCAGCGTCGGGCCCTCGAAGCCGAAGGTGTAGGCGAGCCGGCCGGACACCACGCTCGGCGCGTTGCCGGTGAGCAGGTAGCCGTCCAGGCCCTCCGGTGCCTCGTGCAGGCGGGGGCCGTACTCCTGCGGTTCGGCGCCGATGAAGACACCGGTCTGGCTGCCGCGCAGCGACGCCGAGTCGATGCCGGCGTCCTCCAGCGCCTCCCAGGCGGTCTCCAGCACCAGCCGCTGCTGCGGGTCCATCGTCATCGCCTCGCGCGGGCTGATGCCGAAGAAGTCCGCGTCGAACTCGGCCGCGCCCTCCAGGAAACCGCCCTGGCGCACGTAGGTCTTGCCCGGCTTGCCCGGGTCGGGGTCGTAGAGCCCGTCGGTGTCCCAGCCCCGGTCGGTCGGGAAGTCGCTGATCACGTGCCGGCCCTCGAAGACCAGCCGCCACAGGTCGTCGGCGGAGGTGCTGTGCCCCGGGTAGCGGCAGCCGATGCCGACCACGGCGATCGGCTCGTCGTCGGCGGCGGGCCGGCGCAGCGGCGCGGCGACCGGCGCGGGTGCCGCGTCCCCACCGAGCAGGGTCCGCAGCAGCCGCCCGACCGCCTGCGGCGTCGGGTGGTCGAAGACCAGGGTGACCGGCAGGTCCAGGCCGGTCACGGCGGTGAGCCGGCGGTGCAGCTCGACCGCGGCGAGCGAGTCGAAGCCCAGGTCGCGGAAGGGCCGGCCGGGCTCGACGGCGTCCGGGCCGTCCGGCAGTACGGTCCGCAGCACGTCGCGGGCCTGCTCCCGGACCAGCGCGGTGAGCGCCCGGTCCTGCTCGTCGGCCGTGCGGCCCTCCAGCCGCCGCCGCAGTGCCGACAAGGCGTCGGGCTCGGCACCGGTGGGGTTCACGGACTCGCTCATGGCACGCTCCACTAGGTCTCCGGGTTCGACGCCCGGCTCGGTGTGTCGGCTTTCGGCGCCCGATCACGGCAAGGCCGCCGCGACCGGTAGGGGGGACCGG
>NZ_JBMDWU010000517.1:0-8385 GCF_048594385.1 Micromonospora sp.
CGGCCACCAGCACGGTGGCCAGCGCCGTCGCGCCCGCGCCGACGAGCCGGCGGCGTCGGCGCAGCCGCCGGCCGTCCCGCATGATCACGGTCAGGTCGAGATCCTCGGGGTACGGCCGTTCGGTCGCCCGCATCGCCCGGCGCAACTGCTCCAACTCGGTCATCGGCCGGTCCCCTGGGCCGCCGGGATCCCGGTGGCGCGCAGCTTCTGCAACGCCCGGGAACCGGTGCTCTTCACCGTGCCGAGCGATACCCCCAGTTCGCGGGCCACCTGCGCCTCCGGTAGGTCGAAGTAGTAGCGGAGCACCACGATGGCCCGCTCGCGGGCGCTGAGCGCGCCGAGGATGTCGAGCAGCCAGCGGCGGGTGGCCACGTCGTCGGCGACGTCGCCCCGCCGCTGCTCGGGCAGGTCGTCGGTGGGGTACTCCCGGATCGGCCGCCGCCACCCGTCGACGAGGTGGTTGACCAGCACCGTGCGGGCGTACCCGTAGGCGTCCTGGTCGCGGAGCCGCGACCAGGACGCGTACGTGCGGACCAGGGCGGTCTGCGCGGCGTCCTCGGCCTGGTGGTGGTTGCCGGTCATCAGGAACGCGGCGTGTCTGAGCCGCCCGGAGGCGGACCGGGCGAACTCGACGAACTCGGCGTCACCCCGGGCCATGCCCGCTCTTCCCCATTGCCACGCCGGACAGGACGGGCGGGGGCACCGAAAGGTTGAGTCCCGACGGGATCAACTGTTCCGGCGGGCCGCCCGTCCTTCCCGCTGCCCGACGCCGCCCGGCGGCGGGCGGAGGAGGCACCATGGCGACGAAGGGTAGCGCCCGGCGCGGACGGCCGGTGACGGCGCTGCTGATGGCGGCCTGGCTGAGCGGCTGCGGAATGCCGGCGGCGGCACCGCCCTCCCCGGCCGGGTCGACGGCGACACCCGCCCCGGCGGGGTCCGACCGGGCGGACGGGTCCGCCCAACCGGTCGGATCGGTCGCCGGGACGCCCGCCCGGTCCGGGCCCGCCCCGGTCGGCTACCCGGCGGACGGGACCAACCGCTGGCAGGTCGCGGCCGGCGAACCGGCGGCACCCCGGGGCACCGGCCGGTTGCTGCGGTACCGGGTGGCGGTGGAGCGCGACATCCGGGGGCTGCCGGTGGCGGAGTTCGCCGCCGAGGTCAGCGCGACGTTGACCGCCCCGCAGGGGTGGACCACGGGCGGGACGCTGCGGCTGTGGCGGGTCGGCCCCGGCGGGCCGGCCGACTTCACCGTCCACCTGGCCACCCCGGGCACCCGTGACGAGCTGTGCGGGGACGCGGCGGACGGGTACACCTCGTGCCGCAACGGCGACCGGGTGGTGATCAACGTGGCCCGCTGGGTGAAGGGGGTGCCGGGGTACGGCGCGGACCTGGCCGTCTACCGGCGGTACGTGGTCAACCACGAGGTCGGGCACCGGCTCGGCCACGGCCACGAGCGGGGCCCGGGGCGGGGCCGGCCGGCCCCGGTGATGCAGCAGCAGACGCTGGGCCTGCACGGGTGCACCGCCAACGCCTCGCCGTACCGGGACGGTAGGCGCTACTCCGGGCCGCCCGGCGCGTACGCCGACCGGATCCCCCCACCCGAGCCGGGCCGCCGGGCCTGACGGCCGCCGGGCCGCACCCCGCGGCTGCGCCAGGGCTGCGACGGACCCCGGGAGGCGTCGGAGCGAGGGCGCAGCGGCCGGACCGGCCGGGGGCGGCGGGGGCTGCGTACCATGCGGGACCGGGCATCCCCTCGTCCGGTGGAGGTAGCGACGGATGGCAGGCCAGCAGGACGGATACGCCCTCGGCGTCGACCTGGGCACGTCCAACACGGTGGCCGTGCTGCGCTGGCCGGACGGGCGGACCCGACCGCTGCTGGTCGACGGGCAGCCGATCCTCCCCTCCGGGGTCTACGCCGACACCGAGGGCCGGTTGCACGTCGGCCGGGACGCCCAGCGGCTGGCCCAGGCGGACCCGACCCGGTACGAGCCGAACCCGAAACGCCGGGTGGACGAGCCGACGGTCCTCCTCGGCGACCGGTCGTACGCCCCGGCGGAGCTGCTCGCCGCGACCCTGTGGACGGTCGCCGAACAGGCGGTGGCGACGGTGGGGTTCCTGCCCCCGGCGGTGCTCACCTATCCTGCCGCCTGGGAGGCTCCCCGGCGGCAGGTGCTGCACGACGCGTTGGCGCTGGCCGGTTGGCCGTCGGCCGCCGAGCACACCATGTCCGGTCCGGTGCCGGTGGGCACCCGGCTGCTGCGGGAACCGGTGGCGGCGGCCCGCTACTACACGGAGGTGCTGCGGCGGCCGGTGCCGGTGGGCGAGTCGGTGGCGGTGTTCGACTTCGGCGGCGGCACCCTGGACGTGGCGGTCGTCCGTAACGAGGGCGCCGACCCGTGGGGCGACTCGGGTTTCACGGTGATCGCCACCGGCGGGATGGCCGATCTCGGCGGGCTGGACCTCGACGCGGCCCTGCTCGCCCGGGTCGGCGAGCTGGTCGGTGACGGGCAGGCGGCGCTCTGGGCCCGGCTGACCCGACCGGAGACGACCGGGCAGTGGCGGGACCGGCAGCAGCTCTGGGACAACGTGCGCGGCGCGAAGGAGATGCTGTCCCGGGTCGCCGTGGCCCCGGTCGCGGTGCCCGGCCTGGAGACCGCCGTCCCGCTCGGCCGGGCCGAGCTGGAGCAGCTCGCGACTCCCCTGCTGACCCGGGCGGTCGCCCGGACCCGGGAGGTGGTCGCCGAGGCGGGCCTCACCCCGGACCGGCTGGCCGGGTTGTTCCTCGTCGGCGGCTCGTCCCGGGTGCCGCTGGTGGCCCGGCTGCTGCACGCCGAGCTGGGGGTCGCGCCGACCGTGCTGGAGCAACCCGAGCTGCCGGTGGCCGAGGGGGCGCTCACCGACCTGCCGCTACCCCGGCCGGGCCGGCGTCCCGGGTCGGCCGGCGCGGCCGGGCCCGCCCCGGCACAGCCGTCGCCCACCCCGGCACAGCCGTCGGCCGAACTGGCACAGGCGTCGCCCGCCCCGGCGCAGGCGTCGGCCGCTCCGGCACAGGCGTCGGCCGCTGGGACGCACTACGCCGCGCCGGGGGCACCCGACGCCGCGTCCGCCCCGGTCGGTCCGGGTGACGGCCGACCTGCCAACGCGGCCGCCACCCTGCCGGGGGGCGCAGCGCCCGCCGGCCCGGGCCACATCCTCCCGTCGGGTCCGGGCCACACCCTCCCGCAGGAACCGAACGCGACCCTGCCGGCGGGACCCGGCGCGACCCTGGTGGCCGGGGCGGGCACTGCGTTCGGTGGGACACCGGTGGTCGGATCAGGCGCGACGCCCGTGCCGACCCCGGGTGGGATGCCGCCGGACGGGACCGTGCCGGGCGGCGTACCGGCCCAGGGCGGGTATCCGACGGGCTGGCCGGGCGTACCACCGGGGGCGGTGCCACCACCGGGGACCGGTGCCGGCCCCTCGACGCCGGTGCGGCGCGGGCGTCGCCGGCTGTGGATCGGGCTCGGTGCGGGGCTGGCGCTGCTCGGCGTGCTCGGCGCGGCGGCCCTCTGGTTCACCCGGGACCGTTACCCGGCGTTGGAGTTCCACACGCTCACCGAGGTGGCCCGGCCCGCCGCCGGTGGGGACCGGCCGACGGCGATGTTCACCGCCGTGCTCGGTGACCGCGCCTACCTGGCCTACGAGCTTTCCGACAACCGGTTGACCGTGGTGGCGGTCGACGCCGGCACCGGGAAGCAGGCATGGCGGAACACGATCGCAGCGGGTAGTGAGCGGTGGAAGGGGGTCCGGGCGGTGCCGGGGGCGGTGCTGGTCGTCGCGGACGCGGCCGGCGACAGCACCCCCCGCGACGTGGTGGTGCTCGACGCCGGCGACGGCAGGGAACGGTGGCGGTTGCCGGTGCAGGGCGACGATGCGGTGCACGTCACCCCGGAGCGGCTGGTCTGGGTGGACCGCGCCGGCAGCCGCCTGGTCGGGCTGCGGCTGCGCGACGGCCGGCAGGAGTGGACCCTGGACAACCCCCGCAGCGAGTACGGCGACACCCGCACCACGGTGCTGCGGGTGGGCACCGCGCAGAGCGTGGTCGGTCCCGCCGGGTTCGACGGCACGTCCGACACCCCCTGGCTCGGCGACGCCGACCGGCTGGTGCAGGTGGGTGCCGACCGGTCGGTGCGGGTGCTCGACATGGACAGCGGCGAGGTGGTGCGTCGCCGCGACGGGGTCGCCGACGTCAGCGACCGGATGGTCGCGTCCGGCGACCGGTTGTACGTGGTGGCGGAGGACCGGGGATACAAGCTGCTCGGTTACGACCTGGGCAGCTTCGCCGAGCCGACGGTGCTCTACAGCGCCGGTGAGCAGCGGCGGGTCACCACGCTGGTGGCCTGCGGCGAGCACCGGGCCTGCCTGCTGGAGGTGCCGGAGGGCGACGCCGACCGCACGGAGGTGGTCGCGGCCACCGAGGGCAAGGGCAGTCGCCGCTGGGCGGCGCCCGGCGGACAGGGCCTGGTGCCGGTGGGTGAGCACCTGCTCGTACGGCGGGAGCTGCCGAAGACCTCGGTGAGCCTGTTCGACCCGGCCGGGAAGGCGGTGCTGACCGACCGCAAGGGCGTCGCGGCCCGGGTCGACGCCGGCAACCTGCTGGTCTTCGCCGAGACGCCGAGCAGCGTCGAGGACGACCGGAGCCTGGCCGGGGTGTCGAAGTCCGGCGGGCTGACCGAGATGGGGCAACTGCAGGGCGTCCGCAGCGAGTCGTGCGCGTGGAACACGTCGGTGATCGTCTGCGGGGCGGAGCGGGACTTCGTGCTGTACCGGTTCGCCGGGGACGGCTGAGGGCCGGGGACGGCTGAGCCGCCGGGGACGGCTGAACGGCCGGACACCACTGCGCCACCGGCTGCCACGGGGGCGGTCGGTGGCGCAGCGGCCCGGAGGGCGGTCGGTGGGTCAGCCGCCGAGGCTGGCGGCGGCCGAGGCGATCGATGCGGCGAACGTGCTGACCTGGGTGTAGACGCCGGGGGCGTTGGGCCGGGCGCAGCCGTCGCCCCAGCTGACGATGCCGACCTGGATCCAGGCGTTGGCGGCGTCGCGGCGGAACATCGGGCCGCCGGAGTCACCCTGGCAGGTGTCGGTGCCACCGCTGGCGTAGCCGGCGCAAATCTCCTCGGCGGGGATCAGCTCGCCGGGGTAGGAGGACGAGCAGCTCGCGTCGCTGACGAACGGCACGGTGGCCTTGAGCAGGTACCGCTGCTGCGCGCCACCCTCCCGGGCGGCACCCCAGCCGGCGACGGTGAAGGTGCCGTTGTCGTACGCGGTGGTGGTGGCGATGGGCAGGGTGGCCTGCGAGGTGACGGGGGTGGCGAGCCGGATGAGCGCCCAGTCCTTGCCGCTGCCGTTGTAGCCGGGGGCCCGGTAGACGTAGTTGGACTTGACCTGGATACGGCTGCTCGACTGGAGGTCGACCGCGCCGAGGGTCGCGGTGATGCTGGTGTTCGTGCCGGTGCGGTTCACGCAGTGGGCGGCGGTGAGCACCAGCCGGGGGCTGTAGAGCGCCCCGCCGCAGCCCATGGAGAGCCGGACCATGAACGGGAACTCGCCCTGCGCGGCCCGGGTGCCGCCGACGACGGACGGGGCCGCGTCGGGGGTGGGCGCGGCGGTGGCCGGGGCGGTCAGGACGAGCGACCCGGCGGTGATCGCCACGATCGTGGCGGCCATCCGGCCGGTGAGACTGCGCCAACGGTTCACGGGGGCCTCCAACCCTCGGCGGCGCGCCTCGTGGGGGCGCCGGTTCGATGGCGGGAGCCTAGAGCGGCGAATCGACGTGCATCAACATCCTGTTGGGGTCATACGATCGCGGCCCGGCGGTGCGGCGCGGCGCGCGGGATCACCCGGCCGGGCGGGGATGAAGCCGGGGCGGCGGGGTATGCCAGCGCCCGGCCTGGAGGAGTCGACCGGTGTCGCGGGCAACCCCGCGACCGGACGCGGGCGGACCGGGTCACCACCCGGCCCGCCCGCCGTACCGGAGGTCGGGTGGCTCAGTTGCCGGTGACGAAGTTCCAGGCGTCCATCACCCACTGGGTCTGCTGCAGGTAGGCGATGCCCACCCCGGCCAGGAAGATCCCGGTCACCAGGTGCGCGCCCCGGGCGCTGCGGCGGACCCGGCCGAGCTGGCGTTCCAGGATGACCCGGCCGAGTAGCCGGGACAGCGCGAACAGGCCGGCCGCCACCAGCAGGCTGAGCAGGAAGGTCAGCAGCGGAGCGCCGAGGTCGCCCCGGCCGGAGATGGCCCAGATGCCCCAGCAGACGAAGGCGAAGAGGGCGCCGGCCGCGCTCCACTCGCCACCCCGGCGCAACTGCTCCACGTGCCAGCTCATCGGCCGGCGCGGCGCGGCGGGCTCGGACCAGCCGGACTGGTCGTGCTCGTGCCCGACCACCGGGAACGGCTCGGTGCGCGGAGCCCGGGGCTGCCCCACCGAGGCCACGCCCCGGCGGAACGGTTCCCGCTGCGGTGGCACCCCGACACCGGGCTGGGGTGGCACCTCGACGGTCCGCTCGGCCCACGGCTGTGTCTGGTCTGCCATCTTGTTTCCTCCCCATGACCGGTGCCGGCCGTCGACCGGTCCACCGTCTTCGAGGGTAGCGAGCGGACAAACTGCCGCGCCCGGCCCGGCCCGGCGGAGGCCACCGGACGGTACGGTCGGGACATGGTGGAGGCGGAGCGGCGGCGACGCCGGCTCCGGCCCCAGCCGGAGCCCACGCCCGGCGGCGGGGAGCCGCCCACGGCGGCGACGGCCGAGGTGCACGACGAGGCCCCACCGCCACGGGCCCGCCGGGCCCCGGGCGGCGAGGACGGCGAGCGGGGGCTACGCGGGCTGGTCGGTTCCGGCTCGTCGCAGGTCAGCGTCCGGGCGGCGCTACGGGCCCGGGACGCGGCCCGCCCCACCGAGCAGGACCTGGCCGAGGCCGAGGAACGCCTGGTGATCATCCGGCGGAACTGGGTGCCCCGGGAGGACCTGCCCCGTTCGGGTCGGTGACCGGGCCGGCCGGTGACCGGCCCGGTCGACGGATCGCCGGCAGCAGCCCGGCGCGGGCGGCGGTCAGGACAGGTCGGCGGGGGCGGGCAGCTCGGGCAGCTCGCGGGTGCGCTCGTACTCGGCCACCTGGGCGATCCGCCGGGCGTGCCGCTCGTTGCCCGAGAACGGGGTGGTGAGGAACGCCTCGACGATGGCGGCGGCCTCGTCGAGGGTGTGCTGGCGGGCACCGACGGCCACCACGTTGGCGTCGTTGTGCTGCCGGCCGAGCTGGGCGGTCTCGATGCTCCAGGCCAGCGCCGCCCGGACGCCGGCGACCTTGTTGGCGGCGATCTGCTCGCCGTTGCCGGAGCCGCCGATGACCACGCCCAGGCTGCCCGGGTCGGCCACCACCCGGTCGCCGGTGTGCAGGCAGAAGGTCGGGTAGTCGTCGTCGGGGTCGAAGGCGTGCGGGCCGACGTCGACCAGCTCGTAGCCCTGCTTGGCCAGGTGATTGGCCAGGTGCACCTTCAACTCGAAACCGGCGTGATCGGATCCCAGGTAGACGCGCATACCGGGCAGTCTGTCAGGGCCGCGCCCCGGCCCGCCGTGGGGGCGGCGTGCCGGGGCGGATTCGTCACAGGATCTAGCGGGGCAGCTCGGCGACGACCAGGCCGCCGCGTGCCTTCGGGGTGAACCAGGTGCTCTTGCGGGGCATCTTCTCCCGGGCCAGGTTCACCGCGACGAAGTCGTCCACCGTCACCGGGGCGATCAGGACGGCGAGCTCGGCCCGGCCGGCGTCGACCTCGCTGGTGAGCCAGCTCGCCGGGTAGTCGCCGCCGACGTAGGTGATCCGCTTGTCGCCCGGGTCGAGGCCGAGGGCGTCACGCAGCAGCAGCCGCTCCACCAGGGCGTGGTCGAGGTTCTCCAGCCGGGCGGCGTCCGCGTCGTGCGGCAGGGTCACCGCGTACCCCTGGCCGGCGAGGCGGAGGTGCACGGTGCCGCCGGCCGCCGGGACCTCGACCGGGCCGTCGACCGGGGCGAGCTGCGCCCCGGCGGCGCGCAGCCGGTCAAGCAGCTCGTCGGGGGTGCAGGGCAGCTCGCTGACCAGCCGGTTGTAGGGCTGGATGGCGACCGACGCCGGGGTGGTGACCACCGCGAGGAAGCGCGGGAAGCCGCCGGTCTGCGCGGCCAGGCTGCGGTGGTTGCCGTCGGCGACCACCAGTTCGCCGCCGCCGGCCAGCGCGGTCAGCGCGTCCTGCTCGGGGCCGGGGCCGAGCAGCCAGATGGCGTGCGTGCGGCCGGCCTGGTCGGTGTCGGTGGCGGCCGGCGCGCCCGCCGTGTCGGTCGCCGTCGCGAGCGCGGCGTGCAGCTCGTCACCGCG
>NZ_JBMDWU010000518.1:0-1532 GCF_048594385.1 Micromonospora sp.
CCCGGCGGTAACGTGAGTAACATTCGGCCGCATGGAAGCGCCACCGGCCGGGCCCGGCTCCCCACCCGCCGGCCCGCCCGCGCCGACCGCCGGGCTGCCCGCGCCGGCCGGTGGGCCGCGTGCGTCGGCTGACGGCCCACCCGCGCCGACCGCCGGGCCGACCAGGTCGACCGGTGCCGGCGGGGCCGGGTTGCCGCGTCGGGTGCACGCCGGCTACGCGCTCGGCTCGCTGGCCACCGGGGCGTTCGGGACCGTGCCCGGGTTGCTGCTGCTGCCCTACCTGACCGACACCCTCGGGGTGGCCGCCGGACTGGCCGCCCTGCTGGTGCTGCTGCCCAAGGCGTGGGACGTGCTGGTCAACCCGGTCGCCGGGCGCATCTCCGACCGCACCCGCTCCCGGTGGGGGCCGCGCCGGCCGTGGCTGCTCGGTGCCGGGCTCGCCCTGGCGGTGCTCTTCGCCGCCATCTTCGCCGCGCCCTTCGGCGTCGGGCCGGCCGCCGGGGCGTACGTGGCCGTCGCGTTCCTCGCCACCGCCACCGCGTTCGCCTTCTTCCAGGTCCCGTACGTGGCGATGCCCGCCGAGCTGACCGACGACGCGGGGGAGCGTACCCGGCTGATGGGCTGGCGGGTCGCGGTGCTGGCGCTGGCCATCCTGATCTCCGGCGCGGTGGCCCCGGTGGTGGTGACCGCCGGCGGCGAGGGGGTGACCGGGCACCGCTGGATGGGGGTGTTCGTCGCCGTGCTGATCGCGCTCGGCGCGCTCGGCGCGTTCCACGGCACCCGGTCGGCGGCGACCGGCACGGTGACCGCCACCGAGCCGACGCTGCGCGCCCAGCTCGCGGTGGTCGCCGCCGACCGGCCGTTCCGGGCGCTGCTGCTCTGCTTCGTCGTCCAGTCCGCCGGGGTGGCGACCGTCCTGGCCGGGGTCAGCTACTTCGCCGCCCAGATCCTGCGCGACCCGACCACCGGACCGACCGTGCTGTTCGCCTGCTTCGTCGGGCCGGCGCTGCTGGTGATGCCGCTGTGGACCCGGCTCGGCGCGCGCCTGGGCAAGAAGACCGCGCTGGTCGCCGCCTCGCTGCTGTTGGCCGCCGGGGCGGCGGCGCTGGTGGCCGCGCCGGTGCTGCCCGCCGTCGCCGTCTACGCGGTGGTCGCGCTGCTCGGCGTCGGGTACGCCGGCCAGCAGGTCTTCGCGCTGGCGCTGCTGCCCGACTGCGTGGCCGCCTCGACCGCGCGTACCGGTCGACGCCAGGCCGGTGTCTTCACCGGCCTGTGGACCGCCGGCGAAACCTTCGGTCTGGCCCTCGGCCCCGGCATCTACGGCCTGGTCCTGGCCCTCTCCGGCTACGTCTCCTCGGCCACCGGCACCGCCGCCCCCCAGACCCCCACCGCCCGCCTGGGCGTCCTCCTGGGCTTCACCCTCGTCCCCGCCCTCCTCATCGCCCCCGCCACCCTCCACCACCCCCCCCCCCCCCCCCCCCCCCCCCCCCCCCCCCCCCCCCCCCCCCCCCCCCAAGCCAAGGTTATGGCGG
>NZ_JBMDWU010000519.1:0-1735 GCF_048594385.1 Micromonospora sp.
CCCCCCACACCCTCCACACCACCCTCACCGCCAAAATCGACACCACCCACACCCTCCACACCGCACTCCAACACCACCCCGACGTCACCCTCGTCACCTACAGCAGCGCCGCGGCGACCTTCGGGAACCCGGGTCAGGCCAACTACGGCGCGGCCAACGCCTTCCAGGACGCCCTCGCCCACCAACGCCACCGCAGCGGCCTGCGCGCCACCGCCATCGGATGGGGACTCTGGGACACCACCGACGGGATGGCCGGCGGTCTCGGCCGGGCCGAACTCGACCGGATCGCGGCGGCCGGCGTACTGCCGATCGACGTGCACCAGGGGCTAGCCGCCCTCGACGCCGTGCTCGACGCGGACCGCCCCACGGTCCTGCCGGTACGGCTGAACCTGAACGCGTTCGCCGCCCGGGACGCCGTACCGCCGATGCTCAGCCGGCTGGTCCGCCCGGCGCGGCGGCGGGCCGCCACGGGTGCCGGCGGCACCGGTGAACTCGCCCGACGGCTGGCCGGGCAGAGCGCCCAGGAGCAGACCGCCTTCCTCACCGACCTGGTACGCGCCGAGGTGGACGTGGTCCTCGGTCGCACCGACGGCGAACCGGTCGACCCGCAGCGGCCCTTCCGGGAGCTGGGTGTGGACTCGCTGACGGCCGTCGAGCTGCGCAACCGGCTGGTCGCCGCGACCGGCGTCCCGCTCGCCGCGACCGCGGTCTTCGACCACCCCACCCCGGCCGCGCTGGTGGAGCACCTGCGCACCGTCGTCGCCGGACCGGACGGCGCGGCACCGGCGACGCCGACGATCCGTACCGCCGTCGCGGTCGCCGACGACCCGGTCGCCATCGTCGCCATGTCCTGCCGGTTCCCCGGCGGCGTCACCAGCCCGGAACACCTGTGGCGGGTGGTCGCCGACGGCGTCGACACCGTCGGCGACTTCCCCACCGACCGGGGCTGGAACGTGGACGACCTCTTCGACCCCGACCCGGCCGCCGTCGGCCGGACCTACACCCGGCAGGGCGGGTTCCTCCTCGACGCCGACACGTTCGACGCGGACTTCTTCGAGATCAGCCCCCGTGAGGCGGCGGCCATGGACCCGCAGCAGCGGTTGCTGCTGGAGACCTCGTGGGAGGCCATCGAGGCGGCCGGCATGGACCCCGCGGACCTGCGCGGCAGCGACACCGGCGTCTTCGTCGGCGTCATCACCAGCGACTACGTCACCCGGCTGGGCCACACCCCGGCCAGCGTCGAGGGACACGTCTCCACCGGCACCACCACGAGCGTCGCGTCCGGCCGCATCGCGTACACGCTCGGCCTGGAGGGGCCGGCGATCACGGTGGACACCGCCTGCTCGTCGTCGCTGGTCGCGCTGCACCTCGCCGCCGGCTCGCTGCGCTCGGGCGAGTGCTCGCTCGCCCTGGTCGGCGGCGCCACCGTGATGGCCGGGCCGGTCAACTTCGTCGAGTTCAGCCGGCAGCGGGCGCTGTCCCCCGACGGCCGGTGCAAGGCGTTCTCGTCCTCCGCCGACGGTACGGGCTGGGGCGAGGGCGTCGGCGTGATCATTTTGGAGCGGTTGTCGGATGCGCGGCGTAACGGGCACCCCGTGTTGGCGGTGGTGCGGGGTAGTGCGGTTAATCAGGATGGTGCGTCGAATGGGTTGACGGCGCCGCATGGTCCGTCGCAGGAGCGGGTGATTCGTCAGGCGTTGGCGAGTGGGGGTTTGTCGGCGGGTGATGTGGATGT
>NZ_JBMDWU010000052.1:0-2959 GCF_048594385.1 Micromonospora sp.
ATGCGGGGCGATCAGCAGCGGCACCATGTCGGCGGCGAAGACCGCCCGCCGGACGTCACTGACCGTGTCCAGGTCGACCTCCGGGTCCACGACGATGCCCACCATCCGTCCGTCGGCCGGCCACTGCCGACCCACCTGGGACAGTGCGGGGCTGGGCGTGACGTCGGCGAGCGGCACGGTCGGTTCCGGGGCGGGTAGCCCGAGACCGGTGGCGACCTGGGCGCAGAGCACCGGGTCGATGTTGGCCAGGCACTGGAGCTGCCGTTCCTTGATCTCCTGGTGGTAACACTTGCCCAGCTCGAAGGTGTAGGCCCGGATGATGTGCTCCCGCTCCACCGGCGACATGCTCAGCCAGAAGAGTCGCACCAGCCTTTAGTGGTCGTCGAAGGAGACCGGGTTGGCCCGGATCTTCGGGGCCTCGGCCACGGTCACCGGCACGTCGACGAACGCGTTCTCGGCGTCCCCGGCCGGGAACGGGTTGCCGCCGTCGAGCGAGTTCGGTCGGTACGGCGCCACCCCGGCGTGCACGGCGTGCTGGTGGAAGCCGTCGCGCAGCATGTCGTTGACGGCCGCGTGCGGCCGGTTGATCGGGACCTGCGCGAAGTTCGGCCCGCCCAGGCGGGTGAGCTGGGTGTCGACGTACGAGACGAGGCGGCCCTGCAACAGCGGATCGTTGGTGACGTCGATGCCCGGCACCAGGTGACCGAGGTGGAAGGCGACCTGCTCGGTCTCGGCGAAGAAGTTCGTCGGCGTCCGGTTGAGCACCAGCTTCCCGACCGGCTGCACCGGCGCCAGCTCCTCCGGCACGATCTTGGTGGGGTCGAGCAGGTCGATGCCGGCGAAGGTCTCCTCCGGGGTGTCCGGGAAGACCTGGAGGCCGAGTTCCCACTCCGGGTACGCGCCGGCCTCGATGGCGTCGTAGAGGTCACGCCGGTGGAAGTCGGGGTCGATGCCGCTGAGCAGCTGCGCCTCCTCCCACTCCAGCGAGTGCACGCCCAGCTTCGGCTTCCAGTGGAACTTCGCCAGCACCGTCGCCCCGGCGGAGTTGACCAGCCGGAAGGTGTGCACCCCGAAGCCCTCCATGGTCCGGTACGAGCGCGGGATACCCCGGTCGGACATGTTCCACATGGTGTGGTGCTGCGCCTCGGTGTGCAGCGAGACGAAGTCCCAGAAGGTGTCGTGGGCGCTCTGCGCCTGCGGGATCTCCCGGTCCGGGTGCGGCTTGCCGGCGTGGATGATGTCCGGGAACTTGATCGCGTCCTGGATGAAGAAGACCGGCATGTTGTTGCCGACCAGGTCGAAGGTGCCCTCGTCGGTGTAGAACTTGGTGGCGAACCCCCGGGTGTCCCGCACCGTGTCGGCCGAGCCCCGGGACCCCAGGACGGTGGAGAACCGGACGAACACCGGCGTCTCCTTACCCTTGCTCAGGAAGCCGGCCCGGGTCACCTCCTGCGCGCCGTACCCGGTGAAGACGCCGTGCGCGCCGGCGCCCCGGGCGTGCACCACCCGCTCGGGGATGCGTTCGTGGTCGAAGTGGGTGATCTTCTCGCGGAGGTGGTGGTCCTGGAGCAGCGTCGGGCCGCGCGGGCCGGCCTTCAGGGAGTGGTCGGTGTCGCGCAGCCGGGCCCCCTGCGCGGTGGTGAGGAACGCGCCCTGCTGGCCGTTGGCGACGGCCGGCGCGCCGGTGGCCGCGCCGGTCGGGGTACGGGTCTCCGGCGCGCCCTGCTCCTTCTTGGGTGGCAGCGGGTCGTGCGGGGTGGTGGGTTCCTCGACGGTCGGCGGGGCGCTGCCCGGCGCTCCGGGGACCTCGGGGGTCATCAGGTGCGACACCTTCTCGGCCGCGGCGTCCACCACGTCCTTGACGACCTCGGTCGGCTTGCGGGATTCCATCTGGGCGGCACCTCTTCGTGGAGCGGGGAACGGGTGTTCCTCCCCTACCCGGGCATCCCTCCGCAAAACACACCGATGTCGGTCGGTCGCCCGCGACGGTTCAACGCAGCGCGCGCAGGGTGACGGCGGTGACCGCGCCGTACGCCAGGTGCGGCACCACGTCGGTGATCCAGTCGGTGGCCGACCAGGTCCGGGGATCGGTGAGCCGCAGCACGGTCAGCGGGCCGTTGGAGCCGATCATCGCCAGACCGGTCAGCGCCAGGACGGACACGCCCAGCGGCAGCCGGCGGCCACCCGCCGCCGCGTAACCCGCCGCGGCGGCCACCGAGGTGGCATAGCCGAGCAGCGGCCCGAGCCCGGACCGGCGGTTGGCGGCCGTGCGCTGGTCACCGAGGTCGACGTGGGCCAGATCGGCCAGCCGGCCGGCGCTGTCCTCGGCGGCGCTGCTGGCCGGCCGGGCCCGCAGCGCCATGTCGAGGTAGGTGACGGCGTTGAGGGCGGACGCGCCGGCCGCACCGGCGATCAGGGCTCTGCTGGTGGGCGTCATCCGCCCCGCCTACCCGCCTGCGGGACGCTGACACCCACCCGACCGGTGACCGTCAGGAGACCGCCGTGGTCACCAGGTCCCGGATCCGCTTCTCCACCTCCGGGGTCCACGTCCGCAGGGCGTACGACACCGGCCACAGGTCACCGTCGTCGAGGTTGGCCGACTCCTGGAAGCCGAGGGTGCAGTACCGGTAGTTGAACTTGCCGGCGTCCTGGAAGAACACGACGATCTTGCCGTCCTCGTTCGCGTACGCGGGCATCCCGTACCAGGTCTTCGGCGACAGCTGCGGGGCCGCCGTGGTGACCGTCAGGTGCACCCGTTCGGCGAGCGTCCGGTCCGCCGGGGCCATCTGGGCGATCCGGTCCAGCACCGCCTGCATGCCGTCAGCCTTCTTGGCGCCCTTGCGCCCCTCGGCCCGCAACTCGGCGGCGCGTTCCCGCATGGCGGCGCGCTCCTCGGCGGTGAAACCGTCGCCGGTCTCTCCGGTGGTGTCGCCGTCGGACGCGGTGGTCGCTTTCTTCG
>NZ_JBMDWU010000520.1:0-9196 GCF_048594385.1 Micromonospora sp.
GGCCGGGGGGGGGGGGGGGGGGGGGGGGGGGGCCACCGCGCGGGGGGGGGGCGCGGGAGGCCGGTCGGCGGTGGGGGCACCGGGGCCGGGCGGGTAGGCCGGGGACTCGGCGGACGCCGGGGTGGACTGTCCGCGTACCCCCGGGTGGGATGCGGGCGGCGGGCCGGCGGCCGGCGGCGGACCCGGCGGGGTGTCGGCGGCCGGCCCGACCAGGTCGTGCAGCAGGCCGGGGGCGTGCGCGGCGACCGGCCGCAGCCAGTGCGCCGGCGGCTGCCCCGGCCCGCGCGACGCCGGGACCGGCCCGGCCCACCGCGCGGCGGGGTCGGTGACCGGCATGGCCGGGTCGGCCGGCGGGACGGCCGGGACGGGGGCCACCGCGTCGGCGGCGGCCCGCAGCCGGGCGGCCAGCCAGTCACGCGGTCGTGGACGCCGCGGCACTGCCGTCCTCCAACTCCAGCCCCTCGTACGCCAGGGTCAGCGCCACGATCGCGATCTCCTGGGACAGGGTGTGCAGGTGCGCGCCGCGCCACCGCATCGGCCACGCGTTGATCAGGTTCCAGCGCAGCACCTCGGCGGTGCCGGCGGCGTCGAGCAGCACCACCGACACGTTGCGGCGGCTCACCGTCCCGGTCGCCGCGCCGTGCACCCAGTCCCACAGCTCGCGCGACGGGGTGAGCCCGAAGTGCAGGGTCACCGGCGCGTAGTCGACCTGCCCCGGGACCGACCGCACCCGGTCGTTGCCGGCCTCCCGGTAGGCCAGCCGGCCGATCGTCATCTCCAGCCCGCTGACCTCGGTGAAGTGCCCGTTGGTGATGCCGTTGATGAGCAGCTTGAAGTGGTACGCCCGGTACGGATCGACCGGTGCGCCCGGTTGCGGGGTGGCCGGGGTCGGCATGTCAGCCTCCGATCGTCTCGGTGTCGGTGCCGCCGGCCCACTGGCTCAGCTTGAACACCACGAACTCCGCCGGCTTGACCACCGCGATGCCGATGTGCGCGACCACCATCCCGGCGTCGCGGACGTCGACCGGGTTGGTCTCCTCGTCGCACTTGACGAAGAACGCCTCCTCGGGGGTGCGCCCCAGCAGCGCCCCGTCGCGCCACACCCGGGTCAGGAACGCGCCGATGTCGCGGCGGATGGAGCGCCACAGCGAGTAGTCGTTGGGTTCGAACACCATCCACCGGGTGCCGTTGGCGATGGCCTGCTCGATGGAGATCGACAACCTGCGGACGTTGAGATAGCGCCACTCGCTGGCCTCGGCGG
Organism: Micromonospora sp.; assembly: GCF_048594385.1. Classification (NCBI taxonomy): domain Bacteria; kingdom Bacillati; phylum Actinomycetota; class Actinomycetes; order Micromonosporales; family Micromonosporaceae; genus Micromonospora; species Micromonospora sp. The sequence continues at coordinate 1,262 of NZ_JBMDWU010000520.1, forward strand.
CCAGGGTGCGGGCCCCCCACACCCGGATGCCCTCCCCGGCGAAGTACCTGATGACGTTGACCCCCTTGGGGTTGAGCACGTCGTGTTCCGAGCGGGTGACCAGGTACTCCAGGTCGACCGCGCCGCGTACCGGCTCGTTGGCGGGGGCCTTGTGCACCCCGCGCAGCGCGTCGGTCCGGGCCCAGATGCCGGCCATGTGACCGCTCGGCGGGGTGAGCACCAGCTCGCCGGTGAGCGGGTCACGCACCCGCAGCCAGGGGAAGTAGTAGGTGGCGTAGTCGGACTGCCGGGCCCGGTGGGCGGCGCCGGTGTCGGGGTCGGCCGGCTCGCCGGCCTTGCCGTCGGCCGGTTTGCCGTCGCCGGCCTTGCCGGGGCGCGCGGGGGTGGCCACCCGGGTCAGCGTCGAGATGTCCTCGATGCCGGGCGGCGGGTCGCAGATCGCCACCATGGTGCGCAGCCGCTCAGCCATGCTCAGCAGCGCCTCGTGCGACACCGGGTCGTGGAAGCCGGGCGCGGCGAGGATGGCCACCTCGTCGATCGCCTCCACCAGTTGCAGCCCGGTGCGCCGCTGCCCGGTGCCGGTGAGCTGCCCGTCGGCACCGACGTTGACCACCCAGCAGCGGCTGCCGCCGTTGTCGAGGAAGCCGAAGACCGCCCGGGCCAGCGGGGTGCTCTCCAGGTCGTCGCCGTCGGCGTACAGCCGGAGGAACTCCGACCAGCTGGTGACGGCCAGCGCCCGGTCGACGTGGGCGGTGCGGTTCGGCGCGACCCCGACGAACGCGGCGACGGCCATCCCGACCGGCCCGATCGGCCGGGCGGCGCCGGGCACCTCCTCGACGTAGATGCCGGGGGAGAAGTAGTGGGGCATCGGTCCTCCTGTACGGCCGGTCCGGCTCAGCGGGCCGGGGGTTCGCAGACGATGACGATGTCCGCGTCGGCCGGGTCGACCTCGGCGGTGAGGGTGCGGCCCCGGCCGACCAGGCGCAGCCGGACCGGCTGGTCGGGGTGTTCCGGGTCGTGCGGTACACCGGCGAGCCGGAACCGACCGCCCGCGTCGGTGTGGGTGGCGTACGGGGTGCCGACCAGTTCCACCCGCAGCGCCGCCAGGGGTTGCCGCTGCGGGCCGACCACCCGGCCGACGAGGTCACGCAGGTCCAGCCGGCGCAGCCGCAGCGGATGCAGCACCGGTGGCGCGACCGGCGGCGTGGACGTCACCTGGGCCGGCACGTCGACCAGCAGCGCCGGCCGGGGGGCGACGCCCAGCGTCACCCACAACGCCGGGTCACCGGCCTCCAGCACCAGTTCCGGTTCGCCGGCCGTGGCGGCGGCGGTCAGCACCCGGTCCAGCCCGGCCAGCGCGGCCGGGCCGGCGGCGGCGACCAGGTAGCGGATCGTGAACCGGTACGGCGTGGGCGTCCCGGTGCCCCGGGTCTGCCGGGCCGGCCGCAGGGCCAGCGGCCACAGGGTCAGCCCGACGCCCCCGTCGGCGGGCGGGCCGACCGGGACGTCCTCGCCGGCCGCCCCGGCCAGCCAGGCGGCCAGCTCGGCGGTGGCCGCCTCGACCGGTCCCGGCCCGTCGCCGGTCATCGCGGCGGCGTCCCCTGGATGCGGTACGCGATGGCCTCGTTCCACACGTGCGGGTAGACGCCGATCTCGAAGTACCTGGTGAACCGGTTGATCGGTGCGTTGGCGTGGTCGTGCCAGAGCAGCCACACCGGGGCGACGGTGAACAGCACGTAGTTGAGCGCCACCAGCGGCAGGTAGAGCGGGCCGAGCAGCCGGGCCTGGAGGATGTGCACGTCCTCGTGGCGTTGGATGCCGGGGCCGGCACCGGCGCAGACCGTGCCGATGGTGGTGGCGTACCGCGGGGACACCCCCTCGACCAGGCTGACCCGGCAGCTGTGCTGCGAGGTGGGCCGGTCCAGCGAGTGGCCGACGACGAGGTGCAGGGCGAGGTAGAGCGCCCCGGCGGCGGTGTTCGGCAGGCTCCAGGTGTGGTCGATCACGAACAGGGCCACGCCCCGGGCGTCCGGGCCGTACACCCGGGCGGCGGCGACCGACCAGCCGAACGGGACCCCGATCAGCAGGCCGACGACCGCGCCGACCAGCAGGCCCACCGGGCCACCGGTGGTCACCCCGAGCGCCGCCCCGCACAGGACGTGGACGGCGGCGCTGACGATTCCGTAGACCATGGCACGCCTCCTCAGACCCAGGAGCGGACGAAGCGGGGCTCGCGCCCCTGGGCGAGCTGGCCGGGGGTGGCCCGGGTGGGCTGCCGGTTGCCGGACGGTAGCTGGTTGACGCCCAGCGCGGCGGAGAAGATGACCAGCCCGTTGAAGAACGCGATCAGCCACTTCTCGCCGCCCGCGTCGGTGGCGAACGCCGCGGTGGCGTACGACAGGAGCAGCGCCACGCCCAGGGCGATCCATTTGCGGGCCTTGTCGTTGTCCGGGCCGAGCAGGCCACCGATGACGTTGGCGGTGAGCAGGGTGGCGGCGCTGGCACCGGCCACGGTGCCGAGGGCGGCCCAGGTGAAGAGATCGTTCACGGCGATCCCCCTTCGGATGGTGCGGGACGGGCGGGGGCGGCCGGGGTGGCGGCGGTGCCGCCCCGGCGGCGCAGCAGGACGGCGGGGACCCCGCCGGCCAGCAGAAGCAGGACGAGGACCGCCACGGACACCGGCAGCCACGGGAAACCACCCGGGTCGTCCGGGCCGCTCGCGGCGGCGGGGCTGGCCGACGGGGTGGGGTGCGGCGGGGCCTCGGCGATCGCCCGCAGCTCGGCCGGTTTCGGCTGGTTGGCGATGACCTTCCAGGTGACCGAGCGCCCGGTGAGCGTGCCGTTGGAATCGATCACCCGGCCGGGAAAGGTCACCGAGATCTCGAACGACATGAGCTGCAGGAACGTCTGCTGGTTCTGGGGATTCTGTTCGGCCACCTTCCCGCCGTATTTCTTGGGGTCGAGTGGCAGGCTGAACCGGTAGAGATCACCGTCACGGACGAGCTTCACGCTCTCGCTCGTGAAGTTTTTCAGCGGGGTGTGCCGATAAGTGATCTGCGCGCCGTAGAAACGCTCGTCCTCGTAGACGGTCTCCTCGCCGGCGGGCAGAGCGGGGATGTTCTCCCGCAGTTCGGCGTAGGCGACCGCGAGGTTCTTGTTGCGGCTGCTGAGCACGGACTTCTCCGCGGTGAGCAGGAGTTGACCGTCGACGGTGTCGTCGGCGTTGACGGTCAGCCCCAGGTTGAGCTGCATGCATCCGGCCAGCAGGGTCAGCAGGGCCAGACACACCGTGAGTCGGGCCACCCTGCCGCGCCCGCGTCCGGTATTCATGGGCATATTGTGTGTGATCCACTTCACACCGGGCAGTCGGCGATCGGTCAGATGGCTGTCTCCGATCTTACCGATCCGCTTATCGGTCCGGCCGGCACGGATATGGTCCGCCGGTCGATATCCTGGAGGGTCGGCATCCATTACCGACCATTGTGGATGATCGCGGGAACCCTATTTTCGCGTCCGCTAGATCTGCGTTAAATCTCGGCGGCGACGGGTGCTGAACACGCCGGCCGCAGCCTGGGGACATGCATGCCGACGCCGAACAGGCAAGCCCGACCGAACCCCGCCGTCACGACCCACGACGGCCCCCTGCCCGCCCCCTCGCCGCCGCCGTCCGCACCCCCACCCCGGGTGCGACGCCGGGCATCCTCGCCACCGGTGCCTGCCTACCCGAGCAGGTGGTGACCAACGCGTCGCTGGCCGCGGCGCTCGGCGTCACGGCCGACTGGATCGTCGACCGGACCGGGGTCCACGAACGGCGCGCCGCCGCCCCCGGCGAGGCCACCTCCGACCTGGCCACCCACGCCGCGCGGCAGGCCCTCGACCGGGCCGGCGTCGACCCCGCCGACGTCGGCCTGATCATCCTGGGCACCTCGACCCCGGACCTGCCGCTGCCCGCCACCGCCTGCCGGGTACAGGCCAACCTCGGCGCGTGGGGCGCGTACGCGATGGACCTGGACGCCGTCTGCACCGGCTTCCTCTACGCCCTGGACGTCGCCCACAAGATCATGCGGTGCGACCCGGCCATCCGGTACGCCGTGGTGATCGGCGCGGACACCTACTCGCGCATCCTCGACTACACCGACCGGCGCACCTCGGTGCTCTTCGGCGACGGCGCGGGGGCGGTGGTGCTGGGCCGCTCGGCCGACGCCGCCGGCATCGCCTACACCCGGCTGGGCAGCGACGGCCGGCAGCACGACCTGGTCCGGATCCCCGCCGGCGGCAGCCGCGCCCCGGCCAGCACCGCCACCGTCGCCCACGGCGGGCACTACTTCACGATGGACGGCCGGGCGGTACGCGCGTTCGCCGAACGCAAGCTGCCGGAACTCGTCGCCGACGCCACCGCCGCCTGCGGGCTGACCGTCGCCGACCTCGACCTGCTCGTCCCGCACCAGGCCAACGTGCGGCTGCTGCGCGAGGTGACCAAGGAACTCGGCTTCGTCGCCGACCAGGTGGCGATCAGCGGCACCCACCACGGCAACACCGGCGCCGCGTCCGTGCCGGTCACCCTCGACGCGGCGATCGACGCCGGCCGGGTCCGCCCCGGGGCCCGGGTCCTGCTCGCCGCCTTCGGCGGGGGGATGACCTGGGGAAGCGCCCTGATCACCTGGCCCGGCGGCACGGCCGGCCAGCCGACCCACGAGGAGCCACCGGCATGAGCATCCTGTCCGACTACGCCAAGCGCACCCCCGGCTCGAAGGAACACTTCGCCCGGGCCGGCGCGATGATCCCGGCCGGGGCGACCCGCAGCCTCAACTCCTGGCCGCCGTACCCGGTCTACCTGGACCGGGGGGTCGGCGGCACGGTCTGGGACGTCGACGGCAACGCCTACCGCGACTTCCTGGCCAACTACACCGGCCTGCCGCTGGGCTACGCCGACCCGGACGTCACCGCCGCCATCCGGGAGCAGCTGCCGCACGGCACCTCGCACTCGTTCTCCCGCACCCTGGAGGCCGAGCTGGCGGGGCTGCTGGTGGCGCGGGTGCCGAGCCTGGAACGGGTCCGGTTCACCGGCTCCGGCACCGAGGCGGTGATGTTCGCGCTGCGCCTGGCGCGGGCCCACACCGGCCGCCCGCTGGTCGCCAAGGCCGAGGGCGGCTACCACGGGACCACCGACGACGTCATGATCAGCGTACGGCCACCGGCCGACCTCGCCGGTGACGTCCGGTCGCCCGCCTCCGTGCCGGAGATGCGCGGCATCCCCGCCTCCCGTACCCGGGAGACCCTGGTGGTGCCGTTCAACGACGTCGCCGCGTCGCAGGAGATCCTGCGCGCCCACGCCGACCGGGTGGCGGCGCTGGTGCTCGAACCGGTGCTCGGCGTCGGCGGGATGATCCCGGCCACCGCCGCGTACCTGACCGCGATGCGGGCCACCTGCGACGAGCTGGGCATCCTGCTGGTCTTCGACGAGGTGATCACGCTGCGGCTGGCGTACGGCGGCGCGCAGCAGGCGTACGGCGTCACCCCCGACCTGACCACCATGGGCAAGATCATCGGTGGTGGCCTGCCGATCGGCGCGTACGGCGGCCGGGCCGACATCATGGGGTTGCTCGAACCCCAGGGCGGCACCGACGTCTACGACTCCCGCTCCGGCGGCCCGGCGCTCTACCAGGGCGGCACGTTCACCGGCAACGCGCTGAGCGTCGCCGCCGGCATCGTCACCCTCGGCAAGCTCGACGCGGCGACCATCGACGCGCTCAACCGCACCGGCGACCTGCTGCGCCGCGAGCTGACCGGGGTGTTCGCCGGTGCGCCGGTCGACGCCGTCGTCACCGGCGTCGGGTCGCTGTTCAACATCCACATCGGCCCGCGCCGGGTAGAGGTGTTCCGCGACGTCCGCGACGTCGACGCCGCCCGCCAGCAGGCCTTCTTCCTGGGCCTGCTCAACCACGGCGTGATCGTCGCCCCCCGGGGCATGGGCTGCGTCACCACCTGCACCACCCCGGATGATGTCGCGGCCTTCACCGCTGCCGTCCGGCTCACCCTGCACGACATCACCGAGGCCGGCTGAGAGGGCACGACGATGCAGATCACCTGGACACCGGAGCAACACGCCCGCCGGGAGCGGTTCCGCCGCTTCGCCGCGACGACCGTCGCCCCCGGCACCGCCGAGCGCGACCGCGCCGGGGTCTTCGACACCAAGTCCTGGCATGCGCTGGCCGACGAGGGTTTCTGGACCGCCCACCTGCCCCGCGAGCACGGCGGCGACGGGGGCACCCTGTGGGACTTCCTGGCCGGGCTGGAAGGGCTCGCCCAGGGCGCGGACGACTCCGGTTTCGTGCTGTCCGCCGTCGCCCACGCCGGCCTGCTGCACGTATTGTGCGAACACGGCACCCCCGAACAGCGTCGACGGCTGCTCCCGGCGCTGGCCGGCGGCGCGGTGGGCGCCACCGCCGCCACCGAACCGGCCGGTGGCTCCCACGTCGCCGCCGTCGGCACCCGGGCCCGCGTGCACGGCGTCGACGACTGGCGGCTCACCGGGCACAAGGCGCACATCACCAACGCGCCCGTCGCCGACCACCTGCTGATCGTCGGCCGGCTCGACGGCATCGGCGCCCGGGACATCACCCTGTTCGTGCTGGACCGCGACCGGCCCGGCGTCGACACCGGCGTCGCCGAGGACCTGCTCGGCCAGCGGACCAGCCCCACCGGGCCGATCATCCTGGACGGGGTGCCGGTCGGCCCGGCGGACGTGGTCGGGCCACCCGGCGACGGGCTCGCCACCCTCTACTCGTTCCTGGCCTTCGACCGGCTCATGTACGGCGTCGTGGTCGCCGCCCAACTGGAGGCACTGCTCCCCGTGGTGCTGCGCCGCTGCGCCGAACGCCGGGCGTTCGGCGTCCCCATCGGCGAGCACGAGTTCATCCAGGACAAGGTCGTCGGCATCCGGACCACCATCGAGTCGGCCCGGCACCTCGCCTACGCCGCCGCCGACGCGCTGGTCCGGGGCGACGACGCCTACAGCGCGCTCGCCTCCTGCGCCAAGCTGGCCGCCTCCGAGGGCGCGGTCCGGTCCACCGTCGAACTGGTCCAGATCTTCGGGCACGCCGGCTACGACCGTGCCGGCGGCATCGAACGGCACCTGCGCGACGCCGTCGCCATCCGGATCGCCGGCGGCACCACGGAGATGCAGAAGAAGAACATCTACAAGGACGTGGTACGCCGCTACGCCACCCCGGTCGACGCGCCGGCGGTGCCGGCGTGACCGCCCCGACGGGCCCCGGCACCGTGGCCGTTCCGACGGATTCCGGCGGCGTGGCCGCTCCGTCGGTGGCCGGCGGTGTGGCTGTTCCGGCGGGTTCCGGCGGTGTGGCCGGATCCGGTGCCGCGTCCGATCCGGCCGGTGCTGCCGGTGGGGCGGGCGTCGCCGGTGCGGGGCTGGGGCGTCGGGTCGAGGGGGAGCGGACCCGGGTGGTCCGCGAGGACGACTGCGCGACCCGGTGGGGCAACGAGGGCCTGATGGTCCTGTCCACCCCGGCCATGCTGGGCCTGATGGAACAGACCTGCGTGGAGGTGCTCGCCCCGGTGTTGTCGTCCGGCGAGATGACCGTCGGCGTCGGCGTGACGCTGACCCACGCGGCGGCGGCCGGTCATGGTGAGCCGGTCACCTACCGGGTCGCCCTCACCGTGGCGGGCCGCGACGTCGACGTCGACTTCACCGTGGTCGGTCCGACCGGGACGGTGCTCGGTCACGGCTCCCACCGGCGTCGGATCGTCGACCGGGCCGCCTTCCTCCGCCGACTGGCACCCCCGACCGGCTAGCCCACCCGTCCCCGGGGGCCCGGCCGGGCCCCCGGGGCCGCCGGTACCCCCGCCCCCGCCCGCGGGCGGTGGAGAAGCGGTTGGCGTGCCCGGCCACCGCCGTTACAGACGCAAACCACA
>NZ_JBMDWU010000521.1:0-24263 GCF_048594385.1 Micromonospora sp.
CAGCGAGGACGGCAACGGCAACCTGTTCGCCTGGTGGGGCGACCCGGACAGCGGCGGGCCGGCCACCGCAGGGCCGGCCACCGGCGATCGGGCGGGCACCGGGGCGGTGCTGACCGGCAGCCACTTCGACTCGGTGCCGCACGGCGGGGCGTACGACGGGCCGCTCGGCATCGTCAGCGCGTTCCTCGCCGTGGACGAGCTGCGGGCCGCCGGCATCACCCCGGTCCGGCCGGTGGTGGTGGCCGCGTTCGTCGAGGAGGAGGGCGCGCGGTTCGGCGTACCGTGCCTGGGGTCGAGGCTGCTCACCGGCGAGATCGACGCCGACCGCGCGGCCGGGCTGCGCGACGCGGCCGGGGTGAGCTTCGCCGAGGCGCTGGGCCACCGCCCGGCGGGGGCCGACCCGGCGCTGCTCGGCCGGTTCGCCACGTTCGTGGAGCTGCACGTCGAGCAGGGGCGGGCGCTGGTCGACGCCGATGCGCCGGTCGCGGTGGGCAGCGCCATCTGGCCGCACGGCCGGTGGCGCTTCGAGCTACGCGGCGAGGGCAACCACGCCGGTACGACCCGGATGGCCGACCGCCGCGACCCGATGCTCACCTTCGCGTTCACCGTGCTGGCGGCGAACAAGGAGGCCCGGCTACGCGACGCGCACGCCACCGTCGGCCGGGTGTCGGTGGAACCCAACGCCACCAACGCGATCCCGTCGCGGGTGACCGGCTGGCTGGACGCCCGGGCCGCCGCGACGGAGACCCTGGACGGCCTGGTCGAGGCGGTCCGGGCCAAGGCCGCCGAGCGGGCCCGCCGCGACGGCACCGAGCTGACCGTGACCCGGGAGTCGGCCACGCCCCTGGTCACCTTCGACGGCGGGCTGGCCGACCGGTTGGCGGGGCTGCTGGCCGCCCCGCTGCTGCCCACCGGGGCCGGCCACGACGCCGGGGTGCTCGCCGCGCACCTGCCCACCGCGATGCTGTTCGTGCGTAACCCGACCGGGGTGTCGCACTCCCCCGCCGAGTCGGCCACCGACGACGACTGTGCGGCCGGGGTGGTCGCGCTGGCCCGGGTGCTGGAGGAGCTGGCATGCCACTGACCCGTTGGCTGGCCGAGCAGGCGTGGCTGCCCGACCGCGCCACGCCGACCCCGGACGTGTTGATCGAGGCCGAGGACGGCCGGTTCACCGCCGTCACCCCGCTCGCCCGGGGCACGTCGCCGCAGACCGGGGTCGAAGTGCTCGCCGAGGCGGTACGGCTGCCCGGGCTCACCCTGCCCGGCCTGGCCAACGCCCACTCGCACGCCTTCCACCGGGCGCTGCGCGGGCGTACCCACGGGGGTCGGGGTGACTTCTGGAGTTGGCGGGACGTGATGTACGACGTCGCCGGCCGGCTCGATCCCGACTCCTACCTGGCCCTGGCCCGGGCCGCGTACGCCGAGATGGCGCTGGCCGGGGTCACCTGCGTCGGCGAGTTCCACTACCTGCACCACGGCCCCGACGGCCACCCGTACGACGACCCGAACGCGATGGGCGCGGCGCTGGTCGAGGCGGCGGCGCAGGCCGGGATCCGGATCACCCTGCTGGACGCCTGCTACCTGACCGCCTCGGTGGCCGGCGAGCCGCTGGCCGGGGTGCAGCGGCGCTTCGGCGACGGGGACTCGCTGCGCTGGGCGCAACGGGTCGACGGGTTCCGGCCGACCGGGCCGCACGCGCTGCGCGGGGCGGCGATCCACTCGGTACGCGCGGTGCCCGCGGAGCAGCTCGCCACCGTCGCCGGCTGGGCGTACCGGCAGGGCGCCCCGCTGCACGTGCACCTGTCGGAGCAGCCGGCCGAGAACGACGCCTGCCGGGCGGCGCACGGGCGTACCCCGACGGGGCTGCTCGCCGACCGTGGCGTGCTCGGCCCGGACGTCACCGCCGTACACGCCACCCACCCGACCAGCGCCGACCTGGCCCTGCTGGCCGAGCACCGGACCGGGGTGTGCCTGTGCCCCACCACGGAACGGGACCTGGCCGACGGGATCGGGCCGGCCCGGCTGATGGCCGACGCTGGCATCCCGCTGAGCCTGGGCAGCGACAGTCACGCCGTGGTCGACCTGTTCGAGGAGGCCCGCGCGGTGGAGCTGGACGAGCGGCTGCGTACCCGGCGGCGCGGGCACTTCACCGCCGCCGCGCTGCGCGACGCGGCCACCGTCTCCGGACACGCCGCGCTGGGCTGGTCCGATGCCGGCCGGATCGCCGTCGGGGAACGCGCCGACCTGGTGACCGTACGGCTGGACAGCCCGCGTACCGCCGGGGTGCCGCCGGTGGGGGTGTTCTTCGCGGCCACCGCCGCCGACGTCGACCAGGTGGTGGTCGACGGCCGGCAGGTGGTGCGCGACGGCCGGCACCTCACCGTGGACGTACCGGCGGAGCTGCGGGCGGCGGTCGCGGCGGTGACCGGTGACTAGCCGTGCCGGGCCGGCGGCGGTCGGGACGCGGCGGTCGGCGGCGGGAGGTGTGTCGTGAGCAGTCTGCTGGTCGACGACATCGGCGAGCTGGTCACCAACGTGCCGACCCCCGGCGGCGGGCCGTTGGGCCTGCGGCGCGATGTCGCCCTGCTGGTGGAGGCGGGTCGGGTCGTCTGGATCGGGCCGGCCCGGTACGCGCCGGCCGCCGACCGGCGGATCGACGCCGGGGGCGGTGCGGTGCTGCCCGGGTTCGTGGACAGCCACGCGCACCTGGTGTTCGCCGGGGACCGGGCGGCCGAGTTCGCGGCCCGGATGGCCGGTGAGCCGTACACCGGGGGTGGCATCCGGACCACTGTCGGCGCGACCCGCGCGGCCTCCGACGACGACCTGCGGGACACCGTGCGCCGGCTGCGCGACGAGGCGATGCGGCAGGGCACCACCACCATGGAGATCAAGAGCGGGTACGGCCTGACCGTCGCCGACGAGGCCCGCTCGTTGCGGATCGCCGCCGAGGTGACCGCCGAGACCACCTTCCTCGGCGCGCACGTCGTCCCCGCCGAGTACGCGGGACGGCCCGACGACTACGTGGGGCTGGTCTGCGGACCGATGCTCACCGCCGCCACACCGTACGCCCGCTGGGTGGACGTGTTCTGCGAGCGGGGCGCGTTCGACGCCGACCACGCGCGGGCCATCCTCACCGTCGGGCAGGCCGCCGGTCTGGGGCTGCGGTTGCACGCCAACCAGCTCGGCCCGGGGCCGGGGGTGCGGCTGGGGGTGGAGCTGGGCGCGGCCAGCGTCGACCACTGCACCCACCTGTCCGACGCCGACGTCGACGCGCTGGCCGGTTCGGCCACCACCGACGATCCCACCGTGGCGACCCTGCTACCGGGGGCGGAGTTCTCCACCCGGTCGCCGTACCCGGACGCCCGGCGGGTGCTCGACGCGGGGGTGACCGTGGCGCTGGCCACGGACTGCAACCCCGGGTCGTCGTACACCTCGTCGATGCCGTTCTGCGTCGCGCTGGCCGTCCGCGAGATGCGGATGACCCCGGCGGAGGCGGTGTGGGCCGCGACGGCGGGCGGCGCACGGGCGTTGCGCCGCACCGACGTCGGGGTGCTGCGCCCCGGGACGCGGGCCGACCTGATGATCCTCGACGCCCCGTCCCACCTGCACCTGGCCTACCGGCCGGGTGTTCCCCTGATCCGCCAGGTTCTGCACAACGGAGTGCCGCAATGTCGACTGTGACCGTCCAGCCCACCGGAATCACCCCCGCCGACGTGCTCGCCGTGGCGCGCGGCGACGCCCGGGTCGTCCTCGCCCCGGCGGCCGTCGACGCGATGGCCGCCAGCCGCCGCATCGTGGACGGCATCGAGGCCGCCGGCCGCCCGGTGTACGGCGTGTCCACCGGCTTCGGGGCGCTGGCGAACACGTTCGTCGCCCCGCAGCGACGGGCCGAGTTGCAGCACGCGCTGATCCGCTCGCACGCCGCCGGGATCGGCGCGCCGATGCCCCGCGAGGTGGTCCGGGCGATGATGCTGCTGCGGGTCCGTTCGCTGGCGCTGGGCCGCTCCGGGGTCCGGCCGCTGGTCGCGCAGGCGCTCGTCGACCTGCTCAACGCCGACGTCACCCCGTGGGTGCCGGAGCACGGGTCGCTCGGCGCGTCCGGTGACCTGGCGCCGCTGGCGCACTGCGCGCTGGTGCTGCTCGGCGAGGGGTGGGTGCTCGGTCCGGCCGGCGAACAGGTCGACGCCGCCGAGGCGCTGCGGGCGGCCGGGTTGACTCCGATCGCGTTGGCCGCCAAGGAGGGGCTGGCGCTGATCAACGGCACCGACGGCATGCTCGGCATGCTGCTGCTGGCCATCGCGGACGCCCGGCACCTGTTCGCCATGGCCGACGTGACCGCCGCGCTGGCCATCGAGGCGATGCTCGGCTCGGAGCGGCCGTTCCTGCCGGAGCTGCACGCCATCCGGCCGCACCCGGGGCAGGCCGCGTCGGCGGCGAACATCCACCGGCTGCTGCAGGACTCCCGGGTGATGGACTCGCACCGCGACGACCTGGCGCACGCCGTGCAGGACGCGTACTCGATGCGGTGTGCCCCGCAGGTGGCCGGGGCGGCCCGGGACACCCTCGACTTCGTCGCGACGGTGGCCGGCCGGGAGCTGGTCTCGGTGGTGGACAACCCGGTGGTGCTGCCGGACGGGCGGGTCGAGTCGACGGGCAACTTCCACGGCGCTCCGCTCGGCTTCGCCGCCGACTACCTGGCCATCGCCGCCGCCGAGGTCGGGGCGATCGCCGAACGGCGGGTGGACCGGCTGCTCGACGTGACCCGCAACCGGGACCTGCCGGCGTTCCTGTCCCCGGACGCCGGGGTGAACTCCGGACTGATGATCGCCCAGTAAACGGCCGCCGGGATCGTCGCGGAGAACCGCCGGCTGGCCGCGCCCGCCTCGGTCGACTCGCTGCCCACCAGCGGCATGCAGGAGGACCACGTCTCGATGGGCTGGGCGGGGGCCAAGAAGCTGCGTACCGTGCTGGACAATCTGACCAGTCTGCTCGCGGTGGAGCTGCTGGCGGCCGTACGGGGGCTGCAACTGCGCGCGCCGCTGGAGCCGTCACCGGCCGGGCGGGCCGCGCTGGACGCCCTCGGCCCGGCGGCCGGTGCGCCCGGCCCGGACGTCTTCCTCGCCCCGGTGCTGGCGGCGGCCCGGTCGGTGCTGGCCGGCCCGGACCTGCGCGCCGCCATCGAACGACAGATCGGGCCGCTGAGCTGACGGTGACGGTGACGGTGACGGTGACGGTGACGCCAGCGTCGCCGTAGCGTTCAGTAGTCAAGGCCGACCCGTCGCGACAGGTTACCGAGCGTAAGCAAACCCCCGAGAGCCACCACCCCGGTGCAGACCCTTTGCTCTGCTGCCACGGACGCGACACTCGCTTGAACAGCGAAAACCTATATGCAAGTTCCAAGCACAGCAATCCTGGCGAACACTCGGTGTGTCTGTCGCCTGGAAAGCAGCAGAGCAAAGGATGTCGGGTGGGAGGGTGGGGGCCTAACCGAGACTACTTTCGGTGACAAGCTACGGCGCCGCTCCTTACTCGACGGCCGGAAGTCGGCGAATAAGGAGCGGCGACGACGAGTCGGTCGACGGCCGGGCGTCGTCGCACCCGCCTGCAGGGCGACGGGTCGGTCGACGGCTGACTCAGCTGGCCGGGAGCACCTTGGCGGCGAGCTTCGCCAGCTCGCGCAACGCCTTGCCCCGGTGGCTGATCGCGTCCTTCTCCTGCGGGGTCAACTCCGCATTGGTCCGCTCCTGGCCGTCACCCACGAAGATCGGGTCGTACCCGAAGCCGCCCTCGCCGCGCGGGGCACGCAGCAGCCGGCCGGGCTGGCGGCCGTCGACCAGGTGCTCCTTGCCGCCGGGCAGCACCAGCGCCACGGTGCAGACGAACGACGCCCCCCGGTGCTCGTCGGGCAGGTCGGCGATCTGGTCCAGCACCAGTTGCAGGTTGGCCCGGTCGTCGCCGTGCCGGCCGGCCCAGCGGGCGCTGAACACCCCGGGCATGCCGTTGAGCGCGTCGACGGCGATGCCGGAGTCGTCGGCGATGGTGGGCAGGCCGGTACGCCGGCAACCCTCCCGCGCCTTGATCAGGGCGTTCTCGCCGAAGGTGAGGCCGGTCTCGGGCAGCTCCGGGTACTCCTCGACGTCGTCGAGGCCGAGCAGGGCGATCCGGTGCGCGCCGAGCGCGCCGTCGAGGATGCGCTGCAACTCCACCAGCTTCTTACGGTTGCGGGTGGCGAGCAGGACCTTGTTCATGATGCGAGAGCCTTCCGCTGCGCCTCGGCCAGTTCCAGACAACCCAACGACGCGACGTCCAGCAACGCGTCGAGCTGTACCCGGGAGAAGACGCCGTCCTCGCCCGTGCCCTGCACCTCGACGAAGTCGCCCTCGCCGGTGCAGACGACGTTCATGTCGACCTCGGCCGCCACGTCCTCGACGTAGCAGAGGTCGAGCAGCGGCTCGCCCGCGACGATCCCGACGCTGACCGCGGCCACCGACCGGTGCATCACCTTCTCCGGCTTACCGGCCAACGACTTGCGGCCGGCAAGCCAGCTCACCGCGTCGTAGAGGGCCACGTACGCGCCGGTGATGGAGGCGGTACGGGTGCCGCCGTCGGCCTGGAGCACATCGCAGTCGAGCACGATCGAGTTCTCGCCGAGCGCCTTGAGGTCGACGCAGGCGCGCAGGCTGCGGCCGATCAGCCGGGAGATCTCGTGGGTCCGCCCACCGATCTTGCCGCGCACGCTCTCCCGGTCGGAGCGGGTGTTGGTGGCCCGGGGCAGCATCGCGTACTCGGCGGTCACCCAGCCGAGCCCGGAGCCCTTGCGCCAGCGGGGCACGCCCTCGGTGACGCTCGCCGTGCAGAGCACCCGGGTGCCGCCGAACTCGACGAGCACCGAGCCCTCCGGGTGGGTGCTCCAGCCCCGGGTCAACGTCACCGGTCGGAGTTGGTCGGGCCGCCGCCCGTCAGGTCGTGCCATCCCTGCACCCTATGCGGTCGCATGATCGGCGCATGTCCGGGTGGGCTCAGACGTCGTAGCTGGCGCCGGCCCGCACCACTTCCAGCGGCCCGGTGAACGCCCCGGCCGCCGAGGCGATGGTGTGCGACTCGCTGCCCCAGGCCACCACCAGATGGGTCAGCAGCAGCCGGCCCACCCCCGCCTTGGTGGCCGTCTCGCCCGCCTCCCGGCCGGTGAGGTGCAGATCCGGCGGGTTGTCCACCCCGTCGAGGTAGCTGGCCTCGCAGAGGAAGACGTCGGCGTCCTGGGCGAGCCGCAGCAGCGCGTCACAGGGTGCGGTGTCCGAGGAGTAGCAGAGCACCCGGCCCTCGTGCTCCAGCCGCACCCCGTACGTCTCGATGGGATGGTTGACCCGGTCGACGGTGACGGTGAACGGGCCGATCGGGAAGGTGCCCGGCTGGAGGCCGTAGAACTGGTAGACGTCCTCCACGGTGCTGTCGTCCTGGCCGTAGGCGGTGGCGAGCCGGTCCGGGGCGCCCGGCGGCGCGTAGACCGGCAGCGGCGGGTAGGGGCCGTCCGGGGCGTACCGGCGGACCACGACGTACGACGCGGCGTCGAGGATGTGGTCGCAGTGCAGGTGGGTCAGGAGGATGGCGTCCGGGGCGTGCAGGCCGGCGTACCGCTGGAGGGTGGACAGCGAGCCCGGCCCGAAGTCGACGAGCAGCCGGAAACCCTGCGCCTCGACGAGGTAGGCGGAGCAGGGGGATTCGGGGCCGGGGAAGCTTCCCGCACAGCCCAGCACGGTCAGCCGCATCCGGTCGCCCCACAATTACGGTACGTAGTCGACACGCCGGAGTCAGCACCGATTATGATCTCTACCGACGCGTACGCCACGGTGGGCAGCCTACGCGCAGCGACCGCAGGGCAAGAATCATCTTCTGGAAGTTGTCATCAACGTGACACCCGCGGGGGCCGGCCGACGCCTCCGCCGACCGGCCCCACGACGGGTCAGGCCCAGAGCTGCCCCTCCAGGGCGCTCTCGGCGTCGGCGAGGGTGCCGCCGTACGCCCCGGTGGAGAGGTACTTCCAGCCGCCGTCACAGACCACGAAGGCGACGTCGGCCCGCCGGCCGTCCCGGACCGCCTCGTGCGCCACCGACAGGGCGGCGTGCAGGATCGCCCCGGTGGAGAACCCGGCGAAGATCCCCTCCACCTCCACCAGCTGCCGGGTACGCAGCACCGCGTCCCGGGTGCCGACGGAGAAGCGCCGGGTGAGCACCGACGCGTCGTACAACTCGGGGACGTAACCCTCGTCGATGTTGCGCAGGCCGTAGACGAGTTCGCCGTAGCGCGGCTCGGCGGCCACTACCTGGATGCCCTCGACCTTCTCCCGCAGGAACCGCCCGGTGCCCATCAGGGTGCCGGTGGTGCCCAGGCCCGCCACGAAGTGCGTGATGGTGGGCAGGTCGTGCAGCAGTTCCGGGCCGGTGGTCTCGTAGTGGGCGCGGGCGTTGGCCTCGTTGCCGTACTGGTAGAGCATCACCCAGTCCGGGTGGTCGACCGCGATCTGCTTGGCGGTGGCGACCGCCTGGTTGGAGCCACCCGCCGCCGGCGAGAAGATGATCTCCGCGCCGTACATCCGGAGCAGTTGGACCCGCTCGGTGGAGACGTTCTCCGGCATCACACAGACCAGCCGGTAGCCGCGCAACTTGGCCACCATGGCCAGCGAGATACCGGTGTTGCCGCTGGTCGGCTCCAGGATGGTGTCCCCGGGCCGGAGCCGGCCGGACTGCTCCGCCGCACGGACCCTGACCAGGGCCGCGCGGTCCGTGATGCTGCCGGTCGGGTTCCGGTCCTCCAGCTTGGCCCACAGCCGCACCGGCGGCGCCCCGTCGGGCACCGTCGGCGAGAGCCGGGGCA
The DNA here is from genome assembly GCF_048594385.1 of Micromonospora sp. Lineage (NCBI taxonomy): Bacteria > Bacillati > Actinomycetota > Actinomycetes > Micromonosporales > Micromonosporaceae > Micromonospora > Micromonospora sp. The sequence continues at coordinate 8,872 of NZ_JBMDWU010000521.1, forward strand.
ACCCCACCAGGGGAGTGCCGCCGCAGGCGTCGAGCAGGCTGTCGTACCGCGCCATGACGCCCGCCCTCAGCGGGGGGCGACGGCCGCGCGCCGTGCCGCCACCGCCGCGGTCGCCGCACGGTGCTGGCTGATCGCCGCCGCGGCGGCGAAGCCGAACGCACCACCGGCGACGGCCGGCAGGACGGTGACGCTGTCGCCGTCGTTGAGCTTGGCGTCCAGCGCGCCCAGGAAACGGACGTCCTCGTCGTTGACGTAGACGTTGACGAAGCGGTGCAGCGCACCGGCGTCGGTGACCAGCCGGGCCTTCAGGCCGGCGTGCCGGGTGTCCAGGTCGGTGAGCAGGTCGCCCAGGGTGTCCCCGGCGCCCTCGACGACCTTCTCGCCGCCGGTGTAGCTGCGCAGGATGGTGGGGATGCGAACCTCGATGGCCATGACGTACTCCTTGGTCGGGTGTGCCTCGGTGCCGGACGGAACAGGGTGAGCGGAGCTGGGAGTCAGCTGCCGGAACACTCGTAGTCGACCGTCGCCGGGCTCTGCCCGAACATGTAGGACTGGACCGCGTGCGGATCCACCCCGGCGTCCACGATCCGCACCGGCTCCTCGGTCACCACGCCGTCGACGATCCGGAAGGAACGAATCTCCTCGGTGTCCGGTTCGCGGGTCGAGACCAGCAGGTAGTGCGCGCCCGGCTCACCCGCGAAGGCGACGTCCGTGCGGGACGGGTACGCCTCGGTGGCGGTGTGCGAGTGGTAGATGACGACGGGTTCCTCGTCGCGGTCGTCCATCTCCCGCCACACCCGCAGCTGCTCCATCGAGTCGAACTCGTAGAAGGTCATCGAGCGGGCCGCGTTGTCCATCGGGATGTGCCGGGTCGGGGTGTCACCGCCGACGGGTCCGGCGACCACCCCACACGCCTCGTCGGGGTGGTCCCGGCGCGCGTGGGCGACGATCGCGTCGACGATCGACCGGTCGATGCTCAGCACGTCGCCCAGCCTAGCGCCCACCCGCCGCGCCCGGCGAGGCGGTGACCGTCACAGTTCAGTCGATCATGGCGTTGAGCAGGGATTCCTGCAGATAACCCAGATAGGCGTAGACCGACAGTTGGAACACCCTTGACGACGTGGGATCGTCGGCGACCGCGTCGTCGAGCTCCTCGCCCAGGTCGGTGCCGTCCTTGATCTCCAGCCGGACGCCCATCGCCAGCCGGGCGTCGTTGAGCGCCCGCAGCCACGCCTCGGCCGCCTCGGCGTCCAGCCGCACCTCGCCACCGGCCGACTCGGGCAGCGCGGCCAGCACCGCGCCCGCCTGGTCGATCTTGGCGGTCTTCAGGTCGCCCTCGGTGTACCGGCGGAACTCCGCCGTGCCGGCCGGATCGTCCGGGTAGGCGTCGGGGAAGAGCCGCCCGACGACCGGGTCGGTGTGGTCGAACCCGTCGGTGAGCAGGCCGACCACCTCGGTGGCGACCTTGCGCAGCACCCGGACCTCGTCGACGGCGAAGGTCGCCACGTAACAGCCGCCCTGGCGGCGGAACATGCTCACCCCGTCAACCTCCATCGCCACCGCCGGAACCGCGGACCCGACTCGCTCCGCGCACTCATGAACGGTCCACCGTCGCCCAGAGACCGTAGGCGTGCAACTGCGACGCGTCGTGCTCCATCCGCTCCCGGGCGCCGCTGGAGACCACCGCCCGGCCCTTGTGGTGCACGTCCAGCCTCAGCTTCTCGGCCTTCTCCCGGCTGTACCCGAACAACTTCTGGAAGACCCAGGTCACGTACGTCATGAGGTTGACCGGGTCGTCCCAGACGATCGTCACCCACTGCCGGTCCTCGACCGGCACCTCGTCGGTGTCCGGCGTCTCGACCGGGGCAACCTGTGGAGCGGCCATGCCCCCCATCGTGCCACCGGAAGTGGCGATCCGATGAACCGGAACGCCGAGGCAGCCCCGATCACCCTCCCGAGCTGCACAAACCGGGCGGACTGCGGACACGGCGGGGACAGGCACCGGGAGGCTCGGTTCAGGCGAGCAGGATGCCGTGGTCGAGGGCGTCGGTGAGGACCGCGTCGAGCGCGAGCCGGAACGCCTCGAACCGCCGGGACACCTCGCGGGACAACTCAAGCTCGACCTCGCGCAACGCCCGTTGCGCCCAGGAGCGGGCCGCGTTCGGATCCTCGTTGCCGGGGCTGCGCCAGTGCTGCCAGCACCCGCCGGACAGGGCGACCCCGATCCGGGGCAGCACCTCGGTGCGGGGCGCGCCGGGATGACCGAGCAGGGCGTCCAGGGCGCCGGCCCCGGGCAGCGTCGCCACCCCGGCGGTGCCGGTGACCAGGAGCACCCGGTCCAGTTCCTGACCGGACGGATGGTCGGCCAGCCCCCACCGGACGGCCGCGGCGATGCGCTGGCGTACCCCCTCGGCCAGCGGTGCGCCGAAGATCCGGACGGTGGCCCCGTCGAGGATCTCCCGCACCGCCCGGTCCTGCTGCTCGGTCGCGAGCAGGGAGAGCGCCTCCAGCTCCCGGTCGAGCAGTTGCGGCAGGCCCGCGCAGCCCACCCCGAAGACGATCTCCTGGACGGTCCGCAGGTGGATGTTGGCCAGTTCGAGCGCGAGCTGCTGACGGATGCCGCGGGCGCAGAGCCGGCTCTGCCGCTCCAACCCGTCGGCCCAGTCGTCGCCCGGCGCGTCGGGGGCCACCGGCACCCGCCCGTGCGCCCCGGGCGGCACGGGTGGCCGGGAACTCGCCCGGCGCAGCCCCTCGATGGCCGACCAGCCGACCAGCGCCCGGCGCAGGGCCGGGTGCTCGGCCCGGTGCACGGGATACCAGTCGGCCTCGGCCAGCCCCGGCACCGCGGCCAGCAGGGTGGCCCGGTGCGCCGCGACGGTCACCGCCACCGGGTCGACCGGGTCGCCGGCCGGCGGCCCGTCGGGCGGGGAAGGGAGGGCCACCCCGGTGTCGTCGGTCGCGGCCGGCTCCGCCGCCGCCCAACCGCCCGCGCCGGGGGTGACCACGAAGAAGACCCGTACCCGGGTACGCGCGACCTCGGTGAGCAGGTGCAGGTCGGCGGCGGTGAAGGTCTGGTCGGCGCCGATCACGAACAGCAGCGCGCCGGACCGGACGACCGCGTCGAGCAGAACCCGGCCGCCGGCCACGCCGAGGGTGTCGGTGTCCGGGGTGTCGAGCACGGCGAAGTGCCGCAGCAGCTGGTCCGGCAGGCTCAGCTCGACCCGGCGTGGCGCGCGGGCCAGCGCCGGGCCGGCGGCGGCCTGGTCCGCGCCGTAGGAGTGCGGCTGCCGGTAGCCGGGCACGTACGCGGCCCGGGTCGCCACCCGGGCGTGCCGGACCAGCAGGTGGCTGCCCGCCGGGGTGACGAGCATCCCGGCGGGGACCCCGAGCAGCGCGGCGAGCACCTCGCGGCGGGCCGCCCCGGCGGGGCCGGCGGCCACCACGGCGAGCGGCTCGTCGGGATCCACCTCGGCGGTCGGCGGGTCGGCCGGGAGCGGGCCCCGGGTCGGCAGCCCGACGGCGTCGGGATGGTCGGACGGGTCGTCGGTCATGTCGACCCCGGGGAGTGGACCGGGCTGCATTCGGCCTCCGCTCGACGCGGGCGGCTGGCTGCGCCCGCGGTAGGACGTCCGATAGGTGACGATGGGCTGCGGGAAGGTTACGGGCAGCACCCGGCTTCACCGGAACATCTCGGGTACTCAGCAGTAACTGCGACATTACTCAACTTCACAGCGTCACCGGGTGTCTCCGGACCGATTTACATCGATATGCTGCTCGGATGAGTCGGTGGAGTTTCGTCGGCCGAACGGATGAACTCAACCGTCTGTTGGCAGCGGTGCACGAGGGTCGGGGGCACGGGCTCTTCTTCAGCGGCAGCGCGGGCGTCGGCAAGAGCCGGTTGCTCCGCGAGGCCGTGGCCGCACTGCCTCCCGAGCGGTACGCGCTGTCGTTCGTCGCGGCCAGCACGGCCACCGCGGCGCTCCCCTTCGGCGGGCTCGCCCCGGTGCTGCCGGCCGAGCAGCCACCCGGGCTCTCCCCCGCCGGGGTGCTGCGCTGGGGCGTCGACGTGCTCCAGGAGCAGGCGGCGGGGCGACGCATCGTGCTCGCCATCGACGACGCCCATCTGCTCGACCCGCCCTCGGCGGCGCTGGTCCACCTGCTCGCCCGCGCCGACAACACCACCGTGCTGGGCACCCTGCGCAGCGGCGAGCAGATCCCGCTGCCGATCCGTGCACTGTGGACCGACGACCTGGTCGCGCACGCCGAGCTGGCCCCACTCGGCCCGGGTGAGACCACCGGCCTGCTCGCCGCCCTGCTGGACGGCCCGGTCGACGCCAGCTCCGCCGAGCGGCTGTCCCGGCTCTCCGCCGGCAACCCGCTGCTGCTGCGGGAGCTGGTGCTGGCCGCCACCACCGGAGGTGAGCTGGTCCGCCCCTACGGGGTGTGGCGGTGGACCGGCCGGCTGGAGCTGGCCCCCAGCCTCACCGACCTGATCGACACCCGGATCGGCCGGTTGGACCCGGAGGTCCGGGCGGTGGTGGAGCTGGTCGCCTTCGGCGAGCCGCTCGGCCTGCGCCTGCTCGACCGGGCCGCCGACCCGGCCGCCGTGGAGGTCGCCGAGGAACGCGGGCTGATCACCGTCGTACCCGACGACCGGCGGACGGACGTCCGGCTCGCCCACCCGCTGTACGGCGAGGTGATCCGCCGTCGCTGCCCGGTCAGCCGGACCCGCCGCCTGAAGGCCCAGCTCGCCGAGCGGGTGGAGTCCGCCGGTGCCCGCCGCCGCAGCGACCTGCTCCGGGTGGCGGTGTGGCGGCTCGACTCCGGCACCGCCCAGGACCCGGCCCTGCTGCTGCACGCGGCCGTGCAGGCGTTCACCCGGTACGACGTGCCGTTGGCCACCCGGCTGGCCCGGGGCGCGCTCGTCGCCGACGGCGGCTACGACGCCGCCGAACAGCTCGCCACCATCCTGATGTTCGGCGACCGGCCGGCCGAGGCGATCGGGGTGCTCGACGCGGTGGCCGACGACATCGTCTGCGAACACCGACGCAGTCGCTGGCTCACCGTACGGGGGATGGTCAGCTACTGGGGGCTCAGCGACCGGTCCACCGTGGACACCCTCGCGGCGGCCGGGCACGCCCTGACCGACCCGGGGCACCAGGCCCGGGTGCGCGCCTTCGAGGCGATCATGCGGCTGCACGGCCTGGAGGTCGACACCGCTCTGCGGCTCGGCCGGTCGGTGCTGGACCGGCCGGCGGCCAGCGTCGCCGCCCGCGAGCTGGCCCGGTGCACCATCGCCCACGCCGACGCGGTGCGCGGCCGGTTCCGGGCCAGCGCCGCGGCGATCGACCGGGTGCAGGCGGAGGCGGCGAACTGGCGCGCCGACATGCCGTACCTGCAACTGGCCATGGAACTGGCCCGGGGCACCCGGCTGGCGCTCTCCGGGGACCTGGCCGGCATCGACGCCATCGTGGCCGACGAGTTCGCCGACCAGGCCGGTGCCGGGGACTTCCGGCTCGGCACCGGCTACCTGTCCATCCTCCAGGCGTACGCGGCGCGGCTGCGCGGTCGTGGCGACGACGCGCTCAAGGCCAGCCTCGGCGCGTGCGCGGTGCTCGCCACCAGCCGGGTCTTCGCGGGGCTGGCGCACGCCGAGCGGGCGCAGGCGGCGGTGCTGCGCGGCGATCCGGCCACCGCCGTGGAGGCGATGGCGGAAGCCGACCGGACCCAGGCCCCCGGCATGGCGGTGCTCCAACCGTGGCTGGAGCAGGCGCGGGCCGCGGTGCTGGCCGCCGGGGGTGACCTGGCCGGGGCGGTGCGGCACCTCGGCACGCTCGTCGACCGGTTGCGCGCCGACGGGTTCGCCGGCCACGAGGTGCTGGCGCTGCACGACCTGGTACGGCTCGGCCGGGCCACCGCCCCGGTCGGGCCGACCTGCACCGACGGCAGCCGGCGTACGGTGGCGCAGCGGTTGACCGAACTCTCCGAGACCGTCGACGGGGCGCTGACCCCGTTGCTCGCCCGGTACGCGCGGGCCGCCGCCGCCCGGGACGGGGAGGCCCTGCTGGAGGTGGCGGACGGCCTCACGAAGCTGGACCTGACGGTCTGGGCGGTCGACGCCACGGCGACGGCGCTGCACGGATGGCGGCGGGACCGCTCGACGTCGGCCGCCGCCGCACACGAACGGCTCGCCGCCCTGCTCACCCGCTGCGACCAGATCCGTACCCCGGCGCTTACCGCGTTGCGGCCCACGCTCAGCGACCGGGAGCTGGAGGTCGCCGCGCTCGCCGCCGCCGGGGTGACCAGCCGGGCCATCGCGGGCCGGCTGTTCCTGTCGCCCCGGACGGTGGAGAACCATCTCCAGCGGGTCTACAGCAAGCTCGGCATCACCGGCCGGGCCGAGTTGGGGGCGGCACTGCGGGCGATCCCGGGCCACGGCGACGCTCCGACCGGCTGAACTCTAGGCTGGGCCGGTGAGCCACCTTCGCCCCGCGCTGCTGACCGACCACTACGAGCTGACCATGGTCAGTGCCGCCCTGCGCGACGGCACCGCCGACCGCCGGTGCACCTTCGAGGTGTTCAGCCGACGCCTGCCCACCGGACGCCGGTACGGGGTGGTCGCGGGGACCGGCCGCCTGATCGACATGGTCAGGGAGTTCCGGTTCGCCCCGGAGGAGGTCGAGTTCCTGCTCCGCACCGGGGTGGTCGACGAGCCGGCTGCCCGCTGGCTGGCCGACTACCGGTTCACCGGCGACATCGACGGGTACGCCGAGGGCGAGCTGTTCTTCCCCGGCTCCCCGATCCTCACCGTCTCCGGCGGCTTCGCCGAGTGCGTGGTGCTGGAGACGCTGGTGCTGTCGGTGCTCAACCACGACTGCGCGGTGGCCGCGGCGGCGGCCCGGATGGTGACCGCGGCCCGGGGCCGGGCCCTGATCGAGATGGGTTCCCGGCGGGCCCACGAGGAGGCGGCGGTGGCCGCCGCGCGGGCGGCGTACCTGGCCGGGTTCCGGTTCACCTCCAACCTCGCCGCCGGCCAGCGCTACGGCATCCCCACCGCCGGGACCGCCGCGCACGCGTTCACCCTGCTGCACGACGACGAGCGGACGGCGTTCGCCTCGCAGGTCGCCACGCTGGGCCGGGACACCACGCTGCTCGTCGACACGTACGACATCAGCCAGGGCATCCGGACCGCCATCGAGGTGGCCGGGCCACAGCTACGGGCCGTCCGGATCGACTCCGGTGACCTCGCGGTCATCGCCCAGCAGTCCCGGGAGCTGCTCGACTCACTCGGCGCCACCGAGACGAAGATCATCGTCTCGGGGGATCTCGACGAGTACGCCATCGCCGCGCTCGCCGCCGAACCCGTCGACATGTACGGCGCGGGCACCGCCGTGGTGACCGGCTCCGGCGCGCCCACCGCCAGCCTGGTCTACAAGCTGGTCGAGGTGGACGGGCGGCCGGTGGTCAAGCGTTCCGAGAACAAGGGCACCATCGGGGGCCGGAAGGTCGCGGTACGCCGGCACAAGCCCACCGGCACCGCCACCGAGGAGGTCGTCGTCTCGCAGGGGGTACCGGACCGGCAGGCCAACGACCGGCTGCTGCAGCACTCGTACGTGGTCGACGGCGAACCGGTCGACCTGCCGGGCATCGAGCAGTCCCGCGAGCACCTGCGCCAGTGCCTGATCTCGATCCCGTGGGAGGGGTTGAAGCTCTCCGCCGGTGATCCGGCGATCCCGGTCACGGTCGTACCGGCCGGTTGAGCCGCCGGGGCAGACTGGGTCGTGCCGCAGGTGGATCACCGGTGGCGAGCGGAGAGGAAGGGCACCGATGGCCAACGCGCTGATCATCGTGGACGTGCAGAACGACTTCTGTGAGGGCGGTTCCCTGGCCGTCACCGGGGGCGCGGGCGTCGCCGCCGGCATCTCGGGCCTGCTGGCCGGGGACCCGCGGCGGTGGGACCACGTGGTCGCCACCAAGGACTACCACGTCGACCCGGGGGCGCACTTCGGCGACCCGCCGGACTACGTCGAGTCGTGGCCCCGGCACTGCGTGGTCGGCACCCCGGGCAGCGAGTTCCACCCCGACCTGGTGACCGACCGGGTCGAGGCGATCTTCCACAAGGGCGAGCACGCCGCCGCGTACTCCGGGTTCGAGGGGCACGCCGACGACGGCGAGTGCCTGGCCGACTGGCTGCGTCGGCACGACGTGGACCGGGTCGACGTGGTCGGCATCGCCACCGACCACTGCGTGCGGGCCACCGCCCTGGACGCCGCCCGGGAGGGCTTCGCCACCACCGTGCTGCTCGACCTGACGGCGGCGGTCGCGCCGGCGACGCTGGACGTGGCGCTGCGGGCGATGGACGGCGCCGGGGTGACCCTGCGCGGGGAGCCGGTGATCAGCGCCGCATGAGCCGGTAATCGCTTGCCGATGTCGTACCCCCGGTCCAGGATGACCGCCGGAGGTACGGAGCATCATGACGTTGACGCCTTACCGGCAGGCCCTGGCCCAGCCCGGCCTGCGGGCCCTGCTGCTGGTGGCGGTGCTGGCCCGCATCCCGCTCACCGCGACGGGGGTGACGCTCACCTTCTACGTGGTGCTGGAGCTGGGCCGGGGTTACGGTGCCGCCGGCCTGGTCGGTGCCGCGTCGGTCGCCGGCACCGCCATCGGTTCGCCCCTGCTGGGCCGGCTGGTCGACAGGCGTGGTCTGCGTCCGGTGGTCGCGGTGACCACCGTGGTCGAGGCGGCCTTCTGGGCGAGCGCCCCGACGTTGAGCCTGCCGCTGCTGCTGCCCGCCGCGTTCGTGGCCGGGCTGTTCGCGCTGCCGGTCTTCTCGGTGGTCCGGCAGTCGATCGCCGCGCTGGTGCCGGTCCAGCGCCGCCGCCCCGCGTACGCGCTGGACTCGATGTCGATGGAGCTGTCCTTCATGATCGGGCCGGCGCTGGCCGTGGCGCTGGCCACCGCCGTCTCGCCCCGGGTCACGCTCTGGGCGGTGGGCGCGGGCATCGTCGGCGCGGGCATCGTGCTCTGGCTGCTCGATCCGCCCATCCGTAGCGTGGACGAGCCGGTCGGTCCGCAGCCCCGGGTGCCCCGGCGGCAGTGGCTGACCAGCCGCCTGCTCGCGGTGTTCGCGGTGAGCACCGCCGCGACCCTGGTGCTCGGCGGCACCGACGTGGCGGTGGTGGCGGTGCTGCGGGCCGGCGGCGAGGTCGGCTGGACGGGCGCGGTGCTCACCGCCTGGGCGATCGCCTCGCTGGTCGGTGGCTTCGCGTACGGGGCCGTCCGCCGCTCCTTCTCCCCGCTGGCCCTGGCCGCCCTGCTCAGCCTCTGCACCATCCCGGTCGGGTTGGGTGGCGGCCACTGGTGGCTGCTCTGCCTGACCCTGCTGCCGGCCGGCGCGCTCTGCGCCCCCACCATCGCCGCCACCGCCGACGCGGTCAGCCGGCTCGCCCCGGCCGGGGTCCGCGGTGAGGCGATGGGCCTGCACGGCTCCGCCACCACGGTCGGCATCGCGCTCGGCGCTCCGCTGGCCGGCGCGGTGATCGACGCCTCGGTGCCGCTCTGGGGCTTCGTGGTCACCGGGGCGGTGGGGCTGCTGGTGACCCTGGTGGTCCTGCCGACGGAGCTGCGTCACCGCCGCCCGCCCGTCGCCCCGGCATCCACCCTGTCCACGCCGGCACCAGAACCGGCACCGGCCGCCTGAGCCCGCTGGCCGCGCTCGTGGCCGTGTGCGGGCCGGCGGCGTAACCGGGTAGCCGGCGGCGGCGCACTGCCGGTCGCGTCCGACCCTGCCGGACCCGTGGCCCGGAGCCGTCCTCAACCGCGATGCCTGCGCCGCCGGGACACGTACCTCTGCGCGTGAGCGGTATGCCTGAGCGTCATCAATATGCCTCTCAGGCATACCGCCCATCGAGAGTGGGTCACCCTGAGGCTTCGCACCTGGGGAGGCGCACCCAAGGCGTGATCGCCGCCAGCCCCTCCACCTCAGTCATCCCGAGGACGAGCCGAGGGGCACCGCGTGAAGCGAAAGGCAGCGCGCGAAGCGAAGGGCACCGCGCCCCGGTGGGGTGCGGTGCCCTTCGGTGGTTCGTGCCGGGCGTCAGCGCCGGTCGAGGTTCCCGGCGGTGTCCTCCTGGTAGCTGGCGCCGCCGTTGACCTCGCTGGTCAGTGGCTTGGCACCACCCTCCGGCGGGCCGGCGAGGCTCTGCCCGGCGGCCAGCTCGGGGAACTTCGCGTCGAACGCCGGCCGCTCGGAGCGGATCCGGGGCATCCGGTCGAAGTTCCGCAGCGGCGGCGGAGAGCTGGTCGCCCACTCCAGCGAGTTGCCGTGGCCCCACGGGTCGTCCACCTCGACGACCGGCCCGGTCTTGTACGACTTCCAGCAGTTCCAGATGAACGGCAGGGTCGAGATACCGGTGATGAACGCGCCGATCGTGGAGATCATGTTGAGCGTGGTGAAGCCGTCGCCGGGCAGGTAGTCGGCGTACCGGCGGGGCATGCCCTCGGCGCCGAGCCAGTGCTGCACCAGGAAGGTGGTGTGGAAGCCGATCATCGTGAGCCAGAAGTGAATCTTGCCCAGGCGCTCGTCGAGCATCCGGCCGAACATCTTCGGGAACCAGAAGTAGATGCCGCCGAAGACGGCGAACACGATGGTGCCGAAGAGCACGTAGTGGAAGTGCGCCACGACGAAGTAGTTGTCGTGCAGGTGGAAGTCGAGCGGCGGGCTGGCCAGCAGCACCCCGGTCAGACCACCGAAGAGGAAGGTCACCAGGAAGCCGATGGCGAACAGCATCGGCGTCTCGAAGGTGATCTGGCCCCGCCACATGGTGCCGATCCAGTTGAAGAACTTCATGCCGGTCGGCACGGCGATCAGGTAGCTGAGGAAGCTGAAGAACGGCAGCAGCACCTGGCCGGTGGCGAACATGTGGTGCGCCCAGACGCTCATCGACAGGGCGGCGATGGCGATGGTGGCGGCGACGAGGCCCTTGTAGCCGAAGATCGGCTTGCGGGAGAAGACCGGGATGATCTCGGTAATGATGCCGAAGAACGGCAGCGCGATGATGTACACCTCGGGGTGGCCGAAGAACCAGAAGAGGTGCTGCCACAGCATCGGGCCACCGGTGGCCGGGTCGTAGACGTGCGCGCCGAGCAGCCGGTCCGCGGCCAGCGCGAAGAGCGCGGCGGCCAGCAGCGGGAAGACCAGGATCGCCAGCAGGCTGGTGACCAGCATGTTCCACGTGAAGATCGGCATCCGGAACATGGTCATGCCGGGGGCGCGCAGGGTCAGGATCGTGGTGATCAGGTTGACCGCGCCGAGGATGGTGCCCAGACCGGAGATGGCCAGGCCGACGACCCACATGTTCGCGCCGACGCCGGGCGAGTGTTCGATGCTGCTCAGCGGGGTGTAGGCGGTCCAGCCGAAGTCGGCCGCGCCACCCGGGCTGAGGAAGCCGGCGGTCGCCATCGTGCCGCCGAACAGGTACAGCCAGTAGGCGAAGGCGTTCAGCCGGGGGAACGAGACGTCGGGGGCACCGATCTGCAGCGGCACGACGTAGTTCGCGAACGCGAACACGATCGGCGTCGCGAAGAACAGCAGCATGATCGTGCCGTGCATGGTGAACAGCTGGTTGTACTGCTCCGGCGACAGGAACTGCATGCCCGGCCGCGCCAGCTCGGCTCGCATGATCAGGGCCATCAGGCCACCGATCATGAAGAACACGAACGCGGTGACCATGTACATGATCCCGATCTGCTTCGCGTCCGTGGTGCGCAGCAGCCGCGCGATGGCCGACCCCTTGACCGGCTCTCGGACCGGCCATGGCCGGGTCACGACCGGCTTGGGTGCGACGGTGGTCACGAATGGCCTCCGGTTCTCGGTTGTCCCGCTCGGCACGCCTCGTCAACTGCGGGCCGTCATCCGAAAGGATGTTAGTCCCCGGCAGGTGGCAGCACCGCTCGGGGTGCTCTGGCACCATGTCCGGTCACCCGACGCGCCTACAGCGGGTCGACCAGGAGCCGGTAGTGCTCGCCGAAGATCCGCCCGCCCCGCCCGCGCAGCAACGGGTCGCGCAGCGCCGGCGGCACGTCCCGGGTGCGGTTGCGGTCGCGGGTCCGGTCCCGCACCCATCGGGTACGCGGACGACGGCGGCTCTCGTACGCGACCAGGGCCGCCTCGACGCTGCCGGCGGCGCGCAGCGACTCGGCGAGGACCACCGCGTCCTCCAGCGCCATCGCGATCCCCTGGGACAGGGTGGGCGCGGTGGCGTGCGCGGCGTCGCCGACCAGCAGCACCCGGCCCCGGTGCCAGCGGCCCAGTTCGACCTCGTCGGTGAGCCCGACCTGCACGTCGCGCCAGGCGGCCAGCACCGCCGGGACCGGCCCGCCGTAGCCGCCGAAGAGTTCGTGCAGCCGGGCGACCGGGTCGGCCGGGGCGACGGTGCCGGCCTCGTCGGCGTAGCAGTAGAGCCGCCCGGCGCCGAGCGGCACCACGAGGAAGCCGGCCCGCCGGCCGAGCAGCGCCGTCCAGTCGGGCACGTCCGGGCCGTCGCGCACCACGCCCCGGTAGACCACCTGACCGGCGGGGCGGGGCGGGCCGCCGAGCGCGGCCAGGGAGCGGACCGCCGAGCGGGGGCCGTCGGCGCCGATCACCAGTTCGTACTCGCCGCCGGTGCCGTCGGTGAAGGTGACCGCGACCCCGGCGGGCAGCAGCTCGACGGTGCTCACCTCGGCGCCGTGCCGCACGGCGCCCCCGGCACCGCTGAGCAGCACCTGGTAGAGGTCGCGGCGGGGTAGCGCCCGGCACTCCCCCACCTCGGCCCAGAGCGTGTCGAGGTCCACCTCGCAGAGCGGGTCGCCGGCGGCGTCGAGGAACCGTTGGCGGTGGATCACCTGCCCGAGCGGGCGGACCGGGCCGTCGAGGTCGAGCCGGCGCAGCGCGCGGGCGGCGTTGCCGGGCAGGTAGAGGCCGGTGTCGGCCAGTTCGTTCGGGGGGAGTTTCTCGGTGACGTCCGGCCGGAACCCGGCCAACCGCAGGGCCCGGGCGACGGCCAGACCGGCGATGCCCGCGCCGACGACGAGGATGCGCAGGGGGGAGCCACGCATGGTGGTGTACGCCTCCGGAGGGGATCGGTACGCGGTGAAGGCAAGACACTACTCCGCGCGATCGGCGCACACCAGAGCCGATGATCCCCCCGTCCGGCACGCTCCGAACCGGACAGAAAGTTGTCCAGCCCACTGAACGGGGTTCGATCGAAGAATACCCATCGGCCGGATGTCGTTCGTCTCACTACAGTGACGGCGTGACAACGGAAGAGTCATACCGCTCGGTCAAGTCGGCGGGTCGGGCACTGGACGTGCTGGAGGCGCTCGCCACCCCGGACGGCCCCCGCTCACCGGTGGAGCTGAGCCGGGCGCTGGGCATTCCCAAGAGCAGCCTGCACGCCATCCTGCGGACCCTGCTGGACCGCGAGTGGGTGGCCGCCGATCCGACCGGCACCCGGTTCTCGGTGGGGTTGCGGGCGCTGGAGGTCGGCGCGACGTTCCTGGCCGGCGCGGACGTCGCCGCCCTGCACGAGGTGACCCTGGACCGGCTGGCCGAGTTCTCCGGCGAGACGGTGCAGCTCTACCGGCTCGACCGGGGCGCGGTGGTGCTGCTGGCCCGGCGGGACTCGGCGCACGTCGTCCGGCCGGTCTGCGCGGTGGGTCGGCGGCTGCCCGCGCACGCCACCGCGGCCGGCAAGGCGCTGCTCGCCGCGCGGTCCGACGAGGAGGTGGACCGGCTGTTGCAGTGGCCGCTGCCGGCGGTGACCGGGCGGACGGTCACCACGCCGGAGGCGCTGCGCGCCGAGTTGGCCGCGGTGCGGCGGCGGGGCTGGGCCGAGGAGTGGGAGGAGTGCGGTCCGGGGCTGGCGGCGGTGGCGGTGGCCGTACCGCTGCGGGAGCCGGCGGTGGACGCGATCTCGGTGGCCGCGCCGGTGGACCGGCTGGGTCCGGAGGTACGGACGCGGCTGGCGGCGGTGTTGCGGGAGGCGGCGGCGCAGGTTCGGACGGCGCGCACGCTGCTCTCGCCCAACCTGTAGAACGCGGTTCACGTACGGGGACGAGATCGGCCGCTCACTTAACCGGTTCAGTTGCATAGCAGTTTCAAGTATGTAAATGTGTTCGGGACCGTGGGAGCGCTCCCGGTCATGTCCGACACACCTCCGGCGCCCCCGCGTCGCAGCCAAGGAGCATCATGAAGCGTCCATTGCGGGCCCTCGCCGCCGCCGGCCTCCTGGCCGTCGGCACGATCGTGGCCGTCGCCGTCGGCGGCACCGCCTCCGCCGACACCCAGATCTGTGAGCAGTACGGCTCCACCGTCATCGGCGGCCGGTACGTGGTCCAGAACAACCGCTGGGGCACCACCGCCCAGCAGTGCATCAACGTCACCGGCAGCGGCTTCAGCATCACCAGCCAGCAGGGTTCCGCGCCGACCAACGGGGCCCCGGTGTCGTACCCGTCGATCTTCGTCGGCTGCCACTACACCAACTGCTCGCCGGGCACCAACCTGCCGGCCCAGGTGAAGTCGATCAGCAGCGCGCCGGGCAGCATCTCCTTCAACTACGTGGGTGGCGCGATCTACGACGCCGCCTACGACATCTGGCTCGACCCGTCGCCCAAGCGGGACGGCGTCAACGCCATGGAGATCATGATCTGGTTCAACCGGCAGGGCAGCATCCAGCCGATCGGCTCGCCGGTGGGTAACACGAACATCGCGGGCCGCAGCTGGGAGGTGTGGCGCGGCAACAACGGCGGCAACAACGTCATCTCGTACGTCGCCCCGTCGGCGATCCAGAGCATGAGCTTCAACGTGCTGGACTTCATCGCCGACACCCGCAACCGGGGAGCGATCACCAACGACTGGTACCTGACCAGCATCCAGGCCGGTTTCGAGCCCTGGCAGGGCGGTGCCGGGCTGGCCGTCACCAACTTCTCCCAGACCGTCAACACCGGTGGCAACCCGCCGCCCACCACCGCCCCGCCGACCACGCCCCCGCCCAGCGGCGGCGGCTGCGCGGTGAAGTACACCTCCAACTCGTGGAACAACGGCTTCACCGCCGACGTGACCATCACCAACCGGGGCGCAAGCGCCATCAACGGCTGGACGCTGACCTACAACCTGCCCAGCGGGCAGCAGGTCACCAGCTCGTGGAACGCCACCGTCAGCCAGAGCGGGTCCACGGTGACCGCACGCAACGCCGCGCACAACGGCAGCATCTCCCCCGGTGGCACCGCCACCTTCGGCTACCAGGGCTCGCTGAACGGGACGTACTCGGCGCCGACCAGCTTCTCGCTCAACGGCACCGCCTGCGCCCGCGCCTGAACCCCACACCACCCACCACCACGCGGGGGGCGTG
>NZ_JBMDWU010000522.1:0-9418 GCF_048594385.1 Micromonospora sp.
TCGCGGTGGACCCGACGACCCAGGCGATGCGGCCGGCGGCGCTGCGCGCGGCGATCGAGGCGGACCTGACCGAAGGCGTGGTGCCCGCCATCGTGGTGGCGACCATCGGGACCACCTCCACCACCGCCGTCGACCCGCTGCCGGAGATCGGCGCGATCTGCGCCCGGTACGGCGTGTGGCTGCACGTCGACGCAGCCTACGCCGGGGCGGCGGCGGTCTGCCCCGAGCTGCGCTGGACGCACGCCGGGGTGGAGCACGCCGACTCGTACTGCTTCGACCCGCACAAGTGGCTGCTCACCGGATTCGACTGCGACGCCTTCTGGGTGGCCGACCGGGGCGAGCTGATCGAGGCGCTGACCGTCATGCCGGAGTTCCTGCGCAACGCGGCGAGCGAATCCGGCGCGGTGATCGACTACCGGGACTGGCAGGTGCCACTGGGCCGCCGGTTCCGGGCGCTGAAACTCTGGTTCGTCCTGCGCTGGTACGGCGTCGAGGGGCTGCGTGCGCACCTGCGCGCAGGGATCGCCCTGGCCGACAGGTTCGCCGCCCTGGTCCGCGCCGACGACCGGTTCGCCCTCGCCGCCCCGCACCCGTTCTCCCTGGTCACATTCCGGCTGCGGGCCGGTGACGAGGCCGGCGCGGCGCTGCTGGCCCGGGTCAACGACAGCGGGCAGGTCTACCTGACCCACACCCGGGTCAACGGGCGGTACACCCTGCGCCTGGCCGTCGGCTCGCCGTTGACCGGGCCGGAGCACGTGGACCGGGCCTGGGCGCTGCTGTCGGCGGCGGCGACCGACCTGCTCGCCGGGCACCCGGCCCCGGCCGGACCCGCCCCGGGCGGCACGCTTCCCGGGTGACCGTCGCCGCCCCCGTGCCGGATCACCGGTGGGGTACGACGGTCGGCGGGGCGGGCGGCGTACCCCTGCCGGGGTTCAGCGCTCGACGACGGCCAGCCGGTCGTCGTCGGCCCCGGCCGGGGCGGACCCGGCGACGGCGCCGGCCCCGACGACGGCAGCCGCGGTGTCCGGCGACGGCGTCGCACCGACGGCGGGCGTGTCGGCGGTGGCGACGGCAGTGGTGGTGGCGACGGCAGTGGCGGTGGCGGTGGCGGCGGCGTCGACGATGGCGCGGGCCCGGCGGGTGCGGCGCAGCGCCCGGACGGCGAACGTCAGGGCGACCACCCAGCCCACGGCGAGCAGCACGTAGACCACCGGGCGGACGGTCGAGCCGGCGTCACCGGCCTTGAGCAGGATGCGGGCGTTGGTCAGCACGATCACCCCGCCGATGGTCGCGCCCAGCAGTTGGGCGGGGACGATCCGCACCAGCCAGGCGGCCACCGGCGCGGCGATCAGGCCGCCGATCAGCAGCGCCGCGACGGTCGGCAGCAGGAAGCCCTCGCTGCCCAGGCCGATCAGGAAGCCGATGCTGGCCGCCCCGGCCACCACGAACTCGGCGGTGTCCACCGAACCGATCACCTTGCGGGGCTCCATCCGGCCGGAGACCAGCAGTGCCGGGGTGGCCACCGGGCCCCATCCCCCGCCGCCGGTGGCGTCGACGAACCCGGCGACCAGGCCCAGCGGGCCGAGGAACCGGCCGCGCAGCCGCCCGGCGCCGGAACGCTGGCGCAGCGGCCGGGAGAAGCGCACCAGCAGGTACGCGCCGAGGGTGAACAGGATGCCGGCCATCCACGGGGCGGCGTTCTCGGTGGAGATGGAGCTGAGGAAGGTGGCCCCGACGAACGCGCCGACCGCGCCGGGCAGGGCGATCCGGGTCACCACCCGCCAGTCGACGTTGCCGAACCGCCAGTGGGCGACACCGGCGGCGAGCGTGGTGCCGATCTCGGCGAGGTGCACCGACGCCGAGGCGGCGGCCGGGGCGACCCCGACGAAGAGCAGCAGGGTCGACGAGGTCAGCCCGTACGCCATGCCGAGCGCGCCGTCGACGAGCTGCGCGGCCAACCCGACCAGAGCGAGGATCAGAAGCTTGCGCACGAGCCCTCCGAACTTTTCGGCATCTCCTATCGACTTGGTCGAGAATGCGGCACGGGACGCTCCCCGGTCAACCCCCAGATCGGTGGGTGGGACGGGCCCGGCGCAGCGGGACGCCCCGGACTGAATCCCGCAGACCAGGTCAGACGCCGGCGGACCGGGTGCGGTGGGCAGGTCCCGCGGGCCCGGTGCGGCAGGCAGGTCCGGCGGGCCGGGTACGGCCCGGGGGCGTCAGCTCCAGGCGCGCGGGTCGGCGGCCAGCTCGGTGATCCGGCCCGGCAGCACCCCGGCCGCCACGTCGGCGATGGTGACCTGCTCCAGGATCTCCCGTTCGCTGGCCCGCAGCGCGATCCAGACCTCCTGCAACGCGCGGGCCGCGCCGTGGTAGCCGAGCTGCTCGGGACGCTGCCCCCGCACGTGGGCCAACGGACCGTCGATCACCCGGATCACCTCGGCGAGGGAGATCTCCGCCGCCGGCCGGGCCAGCCAGTAGCCGCCCTCCGGGCCCCGCTGGGCGTGCACGATGCCACCCCGGCGCAGCTGGAGCAGGATGCTCTCCAGGAACTTCGGCGGGATGTCCTGCGACCGGGCGATCTGCTCGGCGGTGACCGGACGGGACCGGCCGGAGTCCGCGCCATCGGCGACCGACGCGAGTTCGGCCGCCGCACGCAGTGCGTAGTCGACCCGGGCGGAGAGGCGCATGGCCGCAAGGTTAGTCGCCGGCCCCGCCGGCCGGACCGCCACCCTCCACCGAACGGCCAGGGTGGGCTGTCCCGGTGGCGTGGGCATGGCACCATACCCGTGTCGCCGGCAGGGTCGCCGGTGGCGGACACCAGCGCACCGGAGCACAGGCCGATAGGGGCAGCGACAGCGATGCCGGACGTGACGCCGCTGAACCCGCGGGACCCGCGCCAGGCCGGGCCGTACGAGCTGATCGGTCGGCTCGGCGCGGGCGGTCAGGGTGTGGTCTACCTGGGCCGCGACGAGCAGGGCAAGTGGGTCGCGGTCAAAGTCATCAACGTGGACCTGCACCAGCATCCCCGGGCGAAGGCCCAGTTCGTCAAGGAGATCGCCGCCGCCCGCCGGGTCGCGCCGTTCTGCACCGCCCAGATCCTCTTCGCCGACGTGGACGGTGAGCTGCCCTACGTGGTCAGCGAGTTCATCGAGGGCGTCACCCTGCAACGGCACGTCCGCGAGCAGGGGCCGGTCGCCGGCAACGCACTGCACCGGCTGGCCGTCGGCACCGCCACCGCGCTCGCCGCGATCCACCAGTCCGACGTGGTGCACTGCGACCCGAAGCCGGACAACGTGATCCTCGCGGCGGACGGCCCCCGGGTGATCGACTTCGGCATCGCCCGCGCGCTGGACGTCACCGAGACGATGACCAGCCGGATCATGGGCACCGCCACCTACATGGCCCCCGAACGGTTCCGCGACGACGAGGTCGGCCCCGCCAGCGACGTGTTCGCCTGGGCCGGGACGATCGCCTTCGCGGCGGGTGGTCAGCCGCCGTTCGGTACCGGCCCGGTCGTCGCGGTGATGCACCGGGTCCTGCACGAGCCGCCGGACCTGACCGGGCTCACCGGTCCGCTCGCCACCCTGATCGGGCAGTGCCTGGACAAGGACCACCGGGTCCGGCCCACCGCCCAGGAGGTGCTGCTGCGGCTGCTCGGGCGCGACGCCCACCCGAGCGGCGAGGTGCCGTTGCAGAGCGTGCTGCGGGCCGGCACCGACGCCGCGGCCACCCAGCACGTTCCGCGTACCGTGGCCGCCACCCCGCCGGCCGCACCGGTCGTCGCGGCGGCCGACCCGTGGCCGACGACGGCGGCGGCGGACCCCTGGCCGACCGCCGGGGTGGCGCAGGCCCCGCCGGGCATCCCGGCCGCCCCGCAGCCGACCGACGACCCGGTGCCGACGCCGTGGCCCACCACGTCGACCGCCCACCCCGCGCCGCCGACGCCGAGCGCCCCACCGGCGACGGCCTGGTCCGCCCCGGCGGCCCCCACCCCGTACGCCGCCACGGACCGGCCGGCCACCCCGACAGCAGCGGCCCGGGACGGCTTCGGCCGGCGGCTGCGTCGACAGTGGGCCGACCCGTGGGGGATGTCCCTCGCGTTCCTCCTCGGCGCGGTCGGCTTCGCCACCGGGTACGTCGCCAGCACCGACGTGGGCACCGCCGCCGCCGTCGGTCTGCTCGCCCTCGTCGTGGTCTACGGTGTCCGTCTGCTCGTCGCCGCCGCGCTGACCCCGTCCGGCCCGCCGGACGGCCAGGTGGCGCAGCCCGGCACCCGGCCCGCGCCGGCAACCCGCACCGACGCCTGACCCACCGAACGAACCCCTGGAGGAGCCGATGGCCGCCGGTCAGCGTCCCGCCCGACCGTGGCTGCCGCACGCGGTGGCCGTCGTCGCGGGGCTCGCGGTGATCGCCGGGGCGTACCTGTACGTCCGGCCGACGCCCGGCACCGACCGGGCCGACTGCGTACCGTTGGAGGTCAGCTCCTCCACCGAGAAGAGCGCGCTGGTCGCCCAGCTCGCCGAGCGGTACAACACCGCCGACCGGCGCTTCGGTGGGCGGTGCGCGCAGGTGACCGTGCACGGCCTCAACTCGGGCGAGGCGATGGAGGCGCTGGCCGGCGGGTGGGCGCTCACCCAGCCGAAGGTCGCCGAGCCGCAGGTGTGGCTGCCCACCTCGTCACTGTGGACCGGGCAGCTCCGGCTGCTCGACAAGGCGGCGGGCCGGCCCGCGCAGACCCCCGGGCAGTACCCGTCGATCGCCAACAGTCCGCTGGTCATCGCGATGCCCAAGGACCGGGGCGAGCTGGTGCAGCAGCGCGGCCCGCTCGGCTGGGCCGACGTGCTCGGCCTCTCCGGCGGCACCGGCTGGGCGGCGTTCGGCAAGCCCGAGTGGGGCCGGTTCACCTTCGGCAAGGACAACCCGCACCTGTCCACCTCCGGTCTGGCCGCCACCATCGCCACCTACTACGCGGCGGTCAACCGGGCCAGCGACCTGACCAGCGAGGACCTCGCCCAGCCGGCGGTGACCCAGTTCGTCAGGCGGATCGAGGCCAACGTCTCGCACTACAGCGACGACTCGGTGGACCTGCTGCGCGGTCTCGCCGAGGCCGACGCCGCCGCCACCGGGGACGCCCCGGCGACCGACATGAGCGCGATCGTCCTCCAGGAGGAGCTGGTCTACCTCTACAACCAGGGCCAGCTCAGCCCCACCGGCAGCAAGCCCCGGGTGCCGCTGGTGGCGGTGCACCCCAAGGAGGGCACCTTCAACCTCGACCACCCGTACGTGGTGCTGCCGTCGGCCGACCCGACGCAACGCGAGGCCGCCGAGGACTTCCTCACCTTCCTCCGCGACGGCCCGCAACAGCGCAGCTTCGCCGCCCTCGGCTTCCGCGACGACGAACGCCGGCCCGCCGAGACGCTGCTGGCCACGGTCGCCGGGCCGGGTGGCGACCGGCTCACCTACTTCGACCCGCCCACCCCGGAGGTGGTCGGCGCGATCCTCGGCAGCTGGGACACCCTGCGCAAGAAGGCCAACATCCTGCTCGCCGTGGACACCTCCGGCTCGATGAAGGCAAGCGTCGGCGACCGGACCCGGTTCCAGGTGGCCACCGACGCCGCCAGCAAGGCGATCGGGTTGCTCAACGCCGCCGACCAGGTGGCGCTCTGGTCGTTCTCCAGCGAGACCCCGCAACGACCGAAGCGGCCGTACAGCGAGGAGGTACGGCTCGCGCCGCTGAACCGGGACGCGTTCAACCGGAAACTCGCCGGGCTGCGCATCGGCGGCAACACCGCCCTGTACGCCACCGTCCGCGCGGCACACCGCACGCTGCTCGACAGGTACGACCCGAACCGGATCAACGCGGTGGTGGTGCTCACTGACGGCAAGAACGAATACCAGAAGGACAGCGACCTCGACCGGCTGCTGCGCGACATCGCGCTGGACCCGAACAAGCCGGTGAAGGTCTTCTGCGTGGCCTTCGACCAGGATTCCGACCTGGCCGCGCTGGACCGGATCGCCAAGGCGTCGGCCGGCAAGGCGTTCGACGCCAAGAACCCGACCACCGTCGACGAGGCGTTGGTGAAGGTGGTCAGCAGCTTCTGAGCCCGGCCGGCCCCCGCCGCACCCCGGCGGCGGGGGTGTTCAGTCGCCGACGCGACGCAGCAGGCCCTCCTGGACGGCGCTGGCGATGTGCCGACCGTCGAGGGTGAACATCCGGCCGGTGGCCAGCCCCCGCGCGCCCGAGGCCGACGGGCTCCAGCAGTCGTAGAGGAACCACTCGTCGGCCCGGAACGACCTGTGGAACCACAGGGCGTGGTCCAGGCTCGCCCCGACCAGGCCGCCCGGCCCCCAGACCTCGCCGTGCACCGACAGGACCGAATCCAGCAGGGTCAGATCCGAGGCGTACGTCAGCGCGCAGGCGTGCAGCAGCGGATCGTCGGGCAGCTTGCCGTCGATGCGCATCCAGACCCGCTGGTACGGGTCGGCGGGCCGGTCGCCGGGGCGTACCCAGCCGGGCTCGCCGACGTAGCGGACGTCGATCGGACGGGGAATCTGTCCCCAGATGCCCAGCCGCTCCGGATAGCGGGCCAACCGGTCGGACATCGTCGGGACGTCGTCCGGACCGGGCACGTCCGGCGGGGTCGGAGCCTGGTGTTCCAGGGCCTGTTCCTGCCGCTGGAAGGACGCCGACATGAAGAAGATCGGCTTGTCGTGCTGCAACGCCACCGAGCGGCGGACCGAGAAGGAGCGTCCGTCCCGGACGTTCTCCACCTGGTAGTCGATCGGCTCGGCCGGATCGCCGGGCCGGACGAAGTAGCCGTGCAGCGAGTGCACGAACCGCTCCGGGGCGACCGTGCGCCCGGCGGCGACCAGAGCCTGCCCCGCGACCTGCCCCCCGAACACCCGCTGCGGGCCGACCGAGGGGCTGACCCCACGGAAGGACGTCGCGCCGGTGTGGTCGAGGTCGAGGACCTCGAGGAGCTGGTCGACCGCGGCCTGGCCGGTCGCCGCCGGACGCCCGTTCACCGAGCTTGCTCTGTTCGCGACTGCGGGGCGCGCAAACCCGGCGCGCTCCTCGCGCTCACCGAAACTGCCGCTGTGCTCACTGGAGCGCCCGGGCGCTGGCGGCGTCGACCAGGGAGCCGAGCTGGTGCACGCGCAGGGTGTTGGTGGAGCCGGGGGTGCCGGGCGGGCTGCCCGCGACGATCACCACGTAGTCGCCGGGGGTGGCCTGGTTGAGACCCAGCAACGCCTGGTCGACCTGGCGGAACATGTCGTCGGTGTGCTGCACGAACGGCATCAGGAAGGTCTCCACGCCCCAGCACAGCGCGAGCTGGCTGCGCACCTCGGGGACCGGGGTGAACGCCAGCAGCGGCAGGTCGCAGTGCAGCCGGCTGAGCCGCTTGACGGTGTCACCGGTCTGCGAGAAGGCCACCAGCGCCTTCGCCCCGATGGCGCGGGCGATCGAGGACGCGGCCACGGTCAGCGCGCCGCCGTGGGTACGCGGGTCGTGCTGGAGCCGGGGCACCCCGATCGAACCGGCCTCGGTGGTGGTGATGATCTTGGCCATGGTGCTGACGGTGAGCACCGGGTACTTGCCGACGCTGGTCTCGCCGGAGAGCATCACCGCGTCCGCGCCGTCGAGCACCGCGTTGGCCACGTCGGAGGCCTCGGCGCGGGTCGGCCGGGAGTTCTCGATCATGGAGTCGAGCATCTGGGTGGCCACGATGACCGGCTTGGCGTTCTCCCGGCACAGCTGCACGGCCCGCTTCTGCACCAGCGGCACCTGGTCCAGCGGCATCTCGACGCCGAGGTCGCCCCGGGCCACCATGACGCCGTCGAAGGCGAGCACGATCGCCTCCAGGTGGTCGACCGCCTCGGGCTTCTCGACCTTGGCCAGCACCGGCCGGCGCACACCCTCCTCGTCCATGATGCCGTGGACGAGCTTGATGTCCTCCGCCGTACGGACGAAGGAGAGGGCGATCAGGTCGACACCCAGGCCGAGGGCGAAGCGCAGGTCCTCGGCGTCCTTGTCCGACATCGCCGGGACGCTGACCGCCACGTTCGGCAGCGAGACGCCCTTGTTGTTGGAGACCGGGCCACCCTCGGTGACCAGGCACCGGATGTCGTTGCCGGTGACGTCGCTGACCTCGACGGCGACCCGGCCGTCGTCGATCAGCAGCCGGTCGCCCGGCTTCACCTCCTGGGGCAGCTTGCGGTAGGTGCAGGAGACCCGGTCCCGGGTGCCGAGGATGTCGTCACCGGTGATCACCACCGAGTCGCCGGTGCGCCACTCGTGCGGCCCGTCGGCGAACTTGCCGAGCCGGATCTTCGGGCCCTGGAGGTCGGCCAGGATGGCGACCGGCACGCCGACCGCCTCGGCTGCCTCGCGGACCATCCGGTACACCGACTCGTGGTCGGCGTGACTACCGTGGCTGAAGTTCAGCCTGGCCACGTTCATGCCCGCCTCGATGAGGCCCCGGAGCCGCTCCGGGGACGAGGTGGCGGGGCCAAGAGTGCAGACGATCTTCGCGCGGCGGTTCACGCCCATCAGGCTAGTCTCTCCTCCGGGTCGACCTGCGGGCCGACCCCTTGCGGACTGAGGAACAGGGTCCGACGACGCGCGGGGTGGGCGCGTGGCCGGCGGGACGCGGGCCACGCCGGGGGCACGTCGGAAAGTGGCGGGCATCGGCGACCGCGCGCCGGGAATCGTACCGCCCGACGGCAATCGCCGTCCGCGCGCTCCCGTGCTCCCGTGCGCCGACGCCGCCACCGTCGGTCACCGCCGCGCCACGCCCGTCGACCCGGCGCTCAGCTGTCGGTCTTGACCAGCGGAAACTCCAGCGAGCCCGCCGGGCAGAGAAACGTCAGCACGTCGACCATGTAGAGGCCGGCCTGCACCGCCGGGTCCGCCTCCATCACGCTGCGTACGTCCTCGACCGAACCGGTGCGGGCCAGGCCGATGCCGATCGGCGGGGCGGGCTCCCGGGCCGGGCCGTCGATCGAACCGGCCACCAGCACCAGACCCCGCCGTTGCAGGGCCCGCATGTGCGCGGTGTGCTCGGCCTGGAGGCGCTGCACGGTCTCCTTCGGCAGCACCCGACCGGCCGGACCCGGATAGAGCACGATGCACTCGTACGTGTCGAGTGCGAAGTCCAGCTGCGGCGTACCCGTCATCGCGTCCCCTCCCCGCGTCGGCGCCACACCGCGCCGGTGGCGTCCCCCGGACCCGGCCAGCGTCCCACGGTGGGGACGCCCCTGACCGCCGGTCGGGACAACTCCGGGCCGGACGGGGCGGACACCGGGTGTGGCGGGCGGCACCGACGGCCTTTCGGCCCGCCCACGCCGGCAGATCGGCAGACGTGCCTGTCAGCAGACGCTGGTACGGTCCGAATGATGGGGAAGGCGCTCGATC
>NZ_JBMDWU010000523.1:0-2212 GCF_048594385.1 Micromonospora sp.
TCCTACCCGAGCGGGTGGTTACACACCCTTGACGGGGGTGGTCGGCTTTGCGGCTGGGGTTAAAATTGTCCCCCGGGACACGGGGGCGCCCTGGGGCGGGCAGCGCCCGCCGCAGGGTCGGACCGGTTCAGCGAACGGTGAAACCGCCCGCGCGGGCGGACGCCTCGGCGATCTCGACGTAGGCGACCTTGGTGACCGGCACGATGACCCGTCGACCCTTCTCGTCGGTCAGGGAGAGCGTCCCCTCCGCCTTGGCGAAGGCGTCGGTCACGATCTGCTCGATCTCGGCCGGCGACTGCGCGCTCTCCAGAACCAGCTCGCGCGGCGCGTACTGCACGCCGATCTTGACCTCCACTGTGCCTCCTCAGGTGGGCGAGATAGCCGCCGATCGGAAGGCTATCCGATCTCGGGGCCGGATGTTCAGGCCGACTCACCCTGGAGCGGGAAGCTCGCGATGCCCCGCCACGACAGGGCCGCGACCAGCGCCTCCGCCTCGGCCTTCGGCACCTGCCGGCCCCCGGCCAGCCAGAACTGGGCGGCGGTCTCGGCCGCACCGACCAGGCCGGAGGCGAGCAGCTCGGCGTGGGCCTGGCTGACACCGGTGTCCGAGATGATGGTGTCGGTGATCGCCGCGATGCAGCCCTGCTCCACCCGCTCGACCCGTTGCCGCACGGCCGGGTCGTTGCGCAGGTCGGACTCGAAGACGAGCCGGAACGCCTCGCTCTCGTGGTCGACGAAGTCGAAGTACGCCTGCACCGACGCGCCGACCCGCTCCTTGTTGTCGTTGGTGCCGCGCATCGCGTCGTGCACCTTGGCGACGATGGCGTCACAGTGCGTGTCGAGCAGCGCCAGGTACAGATCCATCTTTCCCGGGAAGTGCTGGTACAGCACCGGCTTGGAAACCCCGGCCCGCTCGGCGATGTCGTCCATGGCGGCGGCGTGGTACCCCTGCGCCACGAACACCTCCTGAGCCGCCGCGAGTAGCTGCTTACGGCGTGCCGAACGGGGCAGCCGGGTGGGCCGGCCGGCAGTCTGCGCACCGTTCCCCACAGCGGTCATGGGAACCTCCGAGTTTCGTCATTCCAGCCGGCACTTTTACCCCGTACCGGTCAGGGCACTCACCCCGGCCCCGGAATTGGCCCGCCGCTGTAACTTATCGCCACTGTCACCACACGGTAGCCTCAGCGGGGGCGACCAAGGAGCGCGCGGTGAGTGAAACAGGGCAACCCGGTGCCGCCACCCCGGGAGAGCACGGCGACGGGACGGGTCAGCAGGACGACCTGGCCCGTTCCGCCAGTGGGTGGGCACCTGCGACCGGGTGGTCCGGCGGCGGCGACGCCCCGGGTTACCGGGAGGCCGGGTCGCCGTGGAACCGACCCGACCCCGCCGGGGGCTGGGGCGGCCAGCCGGCACGGCACGGTGATCTACCTGCGCCGTTCGCCACCCCGCCCGCCGAGGAGGAGACACCCCGCAACGGTCGGGCCCACCGCAATGGTCACGACTCGGCACCGGATTTCCCGGCCCCGCTGCGTCGCCCGGTGAGCGCCCCGCCCGGCGGGCCGGGGCACCCCGTCGCCGATCCCCGGGTCACCGACGGTGACCGGCCCGAATGACAGCCTGCCCATCATCGGCGGTCCGAGCTCTGACGGGTACCGCACCGGGTCAGTGCACGTCGGGGTGGCTGACCTTGATGGCGACTCGGCGAACGAGATCGTCGTGACGTGGCAGAACGCCTCTGGTGCCTTCCAGCTGACCGCATTGCGGTACGACACCACAGGCGACACCCCGACCCTGCGGACGGTACTCAAGCCCACGGCCATGCCCACCCCGAAGGACGCCGAGACCCCATTGCGGGTGGCGGGCCTGACGGACCTCGTCACCGGCGACTTCGACGGCTCCGGTCACGAGGCCATCGCGCTCGGATGGGCAGGAGGCGAGGTGAACACTGACCCCAGCGCAATCCAAACCCAGCCACGGGCCTACCTCTCCGTCGTCCGCTTTAATGCGGGCGCTACCGGAACGGTGAAGCCGGCCTCTCAAGCCACCACCTCTCTCCTTCCGGACGACAAGTCGACCTTCGTCTACTTCAGGCAGGGCAACACCATCCCGGTCTCAACCACGGTGGGCCTCAAGCTGTCCGCGGGCCGTTTCATCGCTTCCGAGTCGAACCTGCACCGCCGTCAGATCGTCTCCCTCGTCCAGACGGCCAACA
>NZ_JBMDWU010000524.1:0-8938 GCF_048594385.1 Micromonospora sp.
TGCTCGTGGGCGACGCCCCGGCCCCGGCCCCCGGGCGCGCCCTGCCACATCGACACGGTCCGGTCGGCGGCGCGCCCCCGGTGCGCGCCCCGGCTCACCAGCGACAGCCGGGGCGGCTCGGGCAGGCCGGCGTCGGCGAGCGCCCGCAGCAGCCGCAGGACGCTGCCGCAGCCGAGGCGTTCGGCGTCCCCGGCCGCCTGCTGCGCCGACTGGGAGCCGTCGGGCTCGTCAAGCGTCCAGAGGTGCACCACCTCGGTCGGTGCGAGGCCGTCGAACCCGGCCCGGACGTCGGCGAGCAACCGCCGGTACTGCGCCGGTGCCGTCGGGTCGATCTCGTACCGGTCGGCCGCCAGCCGTTGGTACCCGCCGCCCGCGAACACCCTGACGTCGGCGGGCAGCGCGTCGCCGACGCCGGACCGGTCGGCGAAGACCAGGCGGCGGCCGGCCGGCCGGGGCGCGTCGGGCAGCGCCGGCAGCGGCTGCCACCGCAGTTCGTGGAACCATCCGTCGGGGTCGCGTACCGAGTCCGGGGGTTGCAGGTACTGCAGGCGCAGTCCCTCGATCTCGACGATCACCCGGCCGTCGGCGTCGGCCACCACGAGGTCGCCACAGACCGAGTCGGACCGCCAGGCGGTGACCGCGACGGCGTGCGCCCAGCCGGGGACGCCCGGGTCGGGGTGGATCGTCACCGCGTCGATGCCGCCCAGGACGAACGCCGACGACCGGTCCTCGGCCGGGATCAGCGACGCGAGGACCTGCCCGCACGCGTCCAGCAGCGCCGGGTGGCAGGTGTACCCGGCCGGGTCGACCCCGGCGGGCACCTGGATGCGGCCGAGGGCCTGACCGTCGCCCGTCCAGAGTTCCGCGACGCCCTGGAACGCGCCCTGCCACTCGTTGCCCCGCGCGGCGAAACGGCGGTAGAAGTCGACCCCGGTGAGGTGGTCGGGGCAGGCGGCACGGGTCGCCTCCACCGGCAGCCGGCGTCGCTCCGGCGGCGGGGTGCGGGTGACCGTCGCGGTGACGTGGGTCGTCTCCGCCCCGGTCACCGCCACGTCCCAGGTGTCGGGCCCGCGCGGGGTGAACGTGGTGGTCAGCGCGGGCGGCGGCTGGTCCGGACGTAGGAACAGCGCGTCGAGGTAGCGGATGTCGCCCAGCACGGGTGTCTGTCCGGCGCAGATCCCGGCGGCGGCGGTGTGCAGCAGCTCGACGTACGCGGTGCCCGGCACGACCACGGTGCCCTGCACCCGGTGGTCGAGCAGGTACGGCTCGCGGGCCGGGTCGACGACCCGGTCCACGCGGTGCGGGGCCGGTTGTCCGGCCGGGGCCGGGGCGAGCCAGTACCGCTGGCGCTGCCACGGGTAGGACGGGAGCCGCACGTAGCGGGGCGGTGGCCCGCCGACCACCCGGTGCCAGTCGACCGGGCAGCCGGCGCGGTGCAGGGCGGCGACGGTGTCGAGCAGGCTGGCCCGTTCCGGCTCGTCGCGGCGCAGGCAGCCGACGGCGGCGCCGTCGGTCCCGGTCGCGGCCAGGGTCTCCTGGATGGCCGGCAGCAGGATGGGGTGCGGGCTGATCTCGACGAACACCGTGTCGGCCGATCCGGCGAGGTGTGCCACCGCGGCACCGAACCGCACCGGTTCGCGCAGGTTGCGGATCCAGTAGGCGGCGTCCCATCCGGACCCGTCGCAGGGGGCGTCGTCCACGGTGGAGTACAGCGGGACGTGACCCGCGCGGGGGGTGACGTCGCCGAGGTCGGCCAGCAGGTCGTCGCGGAGCTGGTCCATCTGCGGGCTGTGCGAGGCGACGTCGACCCTGACCTGCCGGCAGAACACGCCGCGTTGGTCGAGGTCCGCGACGATGGCGGCCAGCGCCTGCGGGTCGCCGGAGAGGACCGTAGAGGTGGGGCTGTTGCTGACCGCCACGGACACGAGGTGCTCGTGGCCGGCCAGCGCGGCCTGGGCGTCGGCGGCGGACAGCTCCACCGAGTACATGACGCCCTGCCCGGCGACGCTGCGCAGCAGCCTGCTGCGCCGGCAGATGACCGCACCGGCGTCGGCGAGGCTGAGCGCGCCCGCCGCGCCGGCCGCCGCCACCTCGCCCATGCTGTGCCCGACCACGTGGTCGGGCTCGATGCCCCAGTCGCGCAGCACCGCGCAGAGCGCCGTCTGCATCGCCCACAGGGTCGGCTGGACGGTGTCGATGGACGCCGGGGCGTCCGTCTCGCCGGTCAGCCGGGCCAGCAGCGACCAGCCGACCTCGGCGCGGATCACCTCGTCGCAGCGGGTGAGCGTGTCGCGGAAGACCGGTGAGCGGGCCAGCAGTTCGCGGCCCATGCCGTCCCACTGCGAGCCCTGCCCGGGGAAGACGAAGACGACCGTGGGCCGGTCGCCGTCCACCGGTGCGGACGCGGTGACGCCCAGCCGGGGGCGGGACTCACCGGCGGCGTACGCCCGTAGCCGCTCGACCAGGTCGTCGGGGGACGCGCCGACGGCGGTCAGCCGGTTCTCGTGGTGGTCGCGGCGGGTGGCCGCGCTGAAGCACACGTCGCGCAACGGCAGGTCCCGGCCGTCGCCACCCGGCCCGAGGAACCGCGCGTAGTCGGTGGCGAGGGCGGTGAGCGCCTCCCGGCCGGGTGCGGAGAGCACCAGGAGCTGCTCGGCGTCCCCGTCGGATGCGTCCCCGTCGGCGGGCGCGGGTGCCGGTGCAGGCCCGGTGTACTCGCCGAGCACCACGTGCGCGTTGGTTCCGGAGATGCCGAACGAGCTGACCCCGACCAGGCCCGGCCGGTCGGTCTGCGGCCAGGGGGTGCGCTCCCGCACCAGTCGTAGCCGCAGCCCCGCCCAGTCGACCGCGTCGGTCAGCTCGGTGGCGTGCAGGCTCGGCGGGATCTCCCGGTGCTGGAGCGCGAGCACCGCCTTGATGACCCCGGCCAGCCCGGCGGCCGCCTCGGTGTGGCCGATGTTCGTCTTGACCGAGCCGACCAGGCAGTGCCCGTCCCGGCCCGCGCCGGCCACCGCGCCGAGGGCGCCCAGTTCCACCGGGTCACCGGCCGGCGTCCCGGTGCCGTGCGCCTCGACGTAGTCCACCAGCGTGGCGGGTACGCCCGCGTCGGCGTACGCCGCGCGCAGCGTCTCCTCCTGGCCGGGCTGGGAGGGTGTGAGCAGGTAGCCGCCGGACTGGCCGTCGTTGCCGACCGCGGACCCCCAGATCACCGCGTGGACGGCGTCGCCGTCGGCCTCGGCCCGGTCCAGCGGTTTGAGCACCAGCACGGCGACCCCCTCGCTGCGGACGAAGCCGTCGCCGTGGGCGCTGCCGAACTTGCACCGGCCGTCGGCGGCGAGCATCCGGGCCGCCGAGAACGGGATCGTCTCCTCGGGGGCGATCACCAGGTTCACCCCGGCGGCCAGCGCCAGTTGGGTCTCCCCGTTGCGCACACTCTGGTAGGCCAGGTGCAGCGCCGCCAGGCTGGAGGAGCAGGCGCAGTCCACCGCCATGCTGGGGCCGCGCAGGTCGAAGGCGAAGGACACCCGGCCGGCCAGGAAGCTGCGCGCGCCGCCGGTCGCCGCGTGCAGGTCCAGCACCGACGCGTCGCTGAGCAACTGCCCGTACGCCGAGGACATGCCGCCGACGTAGACGCCGGTGCGGGTGGTGGACAGCCGGTCGCGGGTCAGGCCGGCGTCGGCCAGCGCCTCGGCCGCGGTCTCCAGCAGCAGCCGCTGCTGGGGGTCCATCCGTTCCGCCTCCCGGGGGGCCACCCCGAAGTAGCCGGCGTCGAACTGGTCGATCTGGTCGAGGAAGCCGCCCCGGCGGCTGACGATCCGGTTCGGCGTGCCCGGTCGCGGGTCGTGGTAGGCGTCGATGTCGTACCGGCTGGCCGGCACGTCGGTGGTCGCGTCGCCGCCGTCGCTGAGCAGACGCCAGAACTGCGCCAACCCGTTGGCGCCGGGAAACCGGCAGCCGATGCCCACCACGGCGACCGGTGTCCCGCCCGGTGTCCCGGCCCGTGTGTGCGCCGACTCGTCCCGTCCGGTCATCCGCCCCGCCTCTCTCGGCGTCGTGTGCTGGCTGCGCCCCGAGTCTCCCGGCCACCGCTTGGGAACGGCTCGAGAAACCACGGATGCCGGTGGGCAGACCCGCTCGCCTTCCGGTCGGAACCGCCGGCGCCGGGTTCCGACCGGCGGTGCCCGGCGGTGGCCCCGTCCTTGAGAACGGCTCGACGACAGCTCTCGGACAGGGCCGGGGGCGGTGCCGCGGGTCGACAACGACCATCGTGGATCGATAGTTTGGCAGCCGGTCCGACCCCGGCCCACCGGTCGGGCACCAGGGCGCATCCGGTGCGGTCCAACGGCACGAACCGTCAGCACGATTGGACGCCGACCATGAGGGTCATCACCATCGCCACCGACCTCGAACACCCCTTCCTGCAGCGGCTGCTGGCGCCGTCCTGCGCGGCGGTGGGGCTCGACCTGGTCGTCCTGGAGGGCCGGCAGCGGGGGTTCCGGCCCCGGGACAAGCGGGCGCTGCTCACCGATCATCTGGCCCGGCACGTCCCACCGGACGAGCTGGTGCTGTTCACCGACGCGTACGACACGCTCCTGCTGCGGGGGGAGGAGCACATCCGCACGGCGTACGCGGGCTTCGCGCAGCGGATCGTGTTCAGCGCCGAGCCGAACAGCTGGCCGATGGGCCCCGTCGGTCTCGCGTTGCACGAGGACCCGCCCGTCGGCCCGTACCCGTATCTCAACAGCGGCGGTTTCCTCGGGCCCGCCGGTGACGTCCTCGCCCTGTGCGCGGCGTATCCGGACCCCCCGAGCGGGCGTTTCCCGCTGCTGAACCGGCTGCGGGCGCACCAGGTCGACACGGACCGGCTGCACGGCACGAGCGACCAGTACTACTGGACCCTCGTCCAGCTCCTCGAACCGGACACCGTCGGGCTCGACCACGGGGCCGTCCTGTTCGAGAACTTCGCGCCGAGGGTCACCAACTTCTGCGAGCTGAACCGCTGGACGGACGACTTCCGCACCCACGGCAGGCAGTCGGCAAGCTACCGGCGGGAACGCTCCCGGCTCCTGTCGCGGCTGCGCACCCCCAGCGGGGCGGCCCAGGTGCACTTCGCCTCCGCCCTGGCCAAGACGGTGGTCCTGGACCTGCTCGACGAGGGTCTGCTGCCCTCCTGGCTGGTGGGGATGGTGCCCCGGTGACCGCGCGACCGGAGTACGAGCAGCGCCACCGTCCGTCGCTGCAACGCAACGAGCTGCAGCGCAACGACCTGCTGGCCATGCAGGCGCTGGCCCCGCTGTCGCTGACGTACCTGCCGTGGAGCGCGAGCGCCATGCGACCGAGCGGGGTGGTCGCGGTGCTCAACGAGATCATGCTCAACCGTCGGCGGTGCGTCGTCGAGCTGGGCAGTGGAGTCTCCACCTTCTACATCGGCCGGCTGCTACGGCAGCGGGGCGGACACCTGTGGACCGTGGAGCACGACGGGCGCTGGGCGGAACTGCTCGGTCAGGAGCTGGCGCGCGAGGGCCTCGGCGACGTGGTGACCGTGGTGCACGCCCCCCTGACGCCTGTCGAGTCCCGCTGGCCGGACGAGGAGTCGACCTGGTACGAGCAGCACCGCCTCGCGGAGATGACCGAGGGCCGGGCCGTCGACCTGCTCGTCGTCGACGGGCCTCCCGCCTACCAGGCGGCGAACGCGCACGCCCGACATCCCGCCGGGCCCTTCTTCGCCGCGCGGTTCGCCGGGGACTTCGCCGTCGTGCTCGACGACATCGACCGGGAGGGTGAACAGGACATCATGCGGTGCTGGGAGGAGGAGCTGGGGGTGACGTTCGAGCACCGCCCGACCAACGGCCGGATCGGCATCGGCCGGCCCGGATCGGCGTTCACCGTGTAGGAACAGCCGACCGGCAACGGACGCCGCACCGTCGCCGGGCTCCGGCTTGACCTGGAGCGCACTCGAAAACCTAGCCTCATCCCGTTCACGACGTGACATCTGATGATGACCGTACGTATCGGGAGAGCCTGGTGAGTGAGCTCGGTCCACGCCGTCGCACCCTGGTGCTGGCGATCTGCTGCGCCAGCATGGTCCTGGTGGTGGTGGACATCTCCATCGTCAACACCGCCCTGCCCCGCATCCGCGACGACCTGGCCGTCACGGTGACCGGCCTGCAGTGGATCGTCGACGCCTACACGCTGGTGCTGGCCGCGTTCCTCCTGCTGGCCGGCTCCACGGCGGACCGGGTCGGTCGGCGGCGGGTCTTCCAGACCGGCCTGCTGGTGTTCGGTGTCGGTTCGCTGTCGTGTGGCGTGTCGCCGGGCATCGGCTGGTTGGTCGCGGCGCGGGCCGTGCAGGCCATCGGCGCGACCATGCTGAACCCCGTGGCGATGGCGATCGTGGCGGACACGTTCACCGTTCCCGCCGAACGGGCCCGGGCCATCGGCGTCTTCGGTTCGATGTCCGGCCTGTCGCTCGCGCTGGGTCCCGTCCTCGGCGGTGTGCTGATCGACAGCTTCGGCTGGCGCTCCGTCTTCTGGGTCAACGTGCCGTTGGCGCTCGTCGCGTTCGCCCTCACCACGAGGTACGTGCCGGAGTCACGCGCGCCACGGCCCCGCCGGTTCGACCCGGTCGGTCAGCTCCTGGTGGTCGTGGTGCTCGGCAGTGTCGTCTACGCGGTCATCGAGTCCAACCGGCAGGGCTGGACGGCGCCGGTCATCGTGGGGCTGCTCGTCGTCGCCGCGCTGGCCACGGCGGGCCTCGTCGGGTACGAGGCCCGCCGGGCCGATCCGCTGCTGCAGTGGCGACTGTTCCGCAGTGTGCCGTTCAGCTCGGCGATTCTGATGGCCCTGTTCGGGCTTGCCGCCTTCGCGGCCTTCCTGTTCGTGACCACGCTCTACCTCCAGCACGTACGCGGCATGTCGGCGCTGACCGCCGGGCTCAGCCTGCTGCCGGTCGGTGCGCTGATCGCGCTGCTCTCGCCGTACACCGGGACGGTGGTCGGGGCCCGGGGGGTGCGCCTGCCGCTGCTCGCCTCGGGGACGGCACTCACGCTGGGCGGCCTCACGTCCCTGCTGATCGGGCCGGCCACCCCGCTCGTCGCCGTGCTCGCGAGCTACCTGCTCTTCGGCATCTTCCAGGGCACCCTCAACCCGCCGGTCACCAACACCGCGATCGCCGGGATGCCGCGTTCGATGGCGGGACTGGCCACCTCCCTCGCCTCGGCGGGCCGTCAGACCGGCACCACCCTGGGGGTCGCGGTCGCCGGCACGATGGTGGGCTCGGTCGGTGACGGCACCTCGTTCACCGACTCCACCCGGCCGGTGTGGTGGCTGGTGTCCGGTCTCGGCGTGGGCATCGCCGCCCTGGGTCTGCTCAGCACCGGCCGATGGGCGAGGGGCACCGCTGCGCGGGCCGCCACGCGGTTCGCGGACGCCGCCGGTACGGCGTCGGCGACCGGCGGGCGTGGTTGACCGCCTGGGGCGAGGTCACTGTCGGTCGGGGTGGTTAGCATCGCCCCATGATCGAGGAGCTGGTCCGGCAGGTGTCCGTCGGTGACGACGACGCGGTCGAGGAGTTGTCCCTGGTCGCGGACGCCGAGCCGGGCAGGCTGACGCCACACCTGGGCTCGCTGCTCGACCACGACGTGCTGTGGCCGGGAAAGCTGTACCGGGCGGCGGACGTCGGCGTGGTGCGTCGGATCGTCGCGCGCGTCGACGGAGGGCGGACGCCGGAGCAGCTCAACCACCTGCTGGTCGCCCTGGCGCACACCGCCCACCCACTGGCCGGGGACGCCCTGCGTCGCTGGTCGGCCCAGCCCCCGCCCGGCGCGGACACGCTGCACGTCGACATCCTGGACTACGCGCCCGAGGGCGGCTGGACGGTCGACCCGCAGGGCCACCGGCGCGACCTGTGCGGTGACACCGCGTACCGGTGGCTCATGCGCGAGGCACCACGGCGGCCGGACGGGGCGATCTGCCCGTGGTGCGCGTCGCCGCTGTGGACGGCTGCGGACCTCGACCCCGCGGACCCCGCCGTCGGCGTCGCGTTGGCGCACACCGGCTGGTCCGGCCGCCTGGTGATCGAGACGTGCCACTTCTGCGCCTGTTACACGACGCTGTACAGCCGGGTAACCCCGGACGGCGGCACCGGCTGGTGGGCCGGTAACACCCGCCCCGACTATCTCGGCCCCGCCGGGACGGAGGATCCGCCGGCGCTGCTGCCCGTCCCCGGGGAGGTCCGGCAGAGCCCCTACCAGGCCAGCGCGTGGGAGCAGGGCGGCTCGACGCTGGGTGGCCGGCCCGACTGGATCCAGGACGCCGCCCACCCCGACTGCCCCGGGTGCCGGCAGCCGATGGACTACGTCGGTCTGGTCGGCGGCGCGGATCTGGACGAGTACGGCGAGGGCGCCTACTACCTGCACCTGCACCGGCCGTGCGGGTTCGCCGCCGTCAACTACCAGCAGAGCTGACCCGCGCGGTGCCCCGGGGCGGCCACCCGCACCGGGGTGACCGCCCGTTCGGGGTACCGGAGGCGGTGGCCTGCGGCGGGCGATGGTCGGGGGTGGACGGTCCGCTCGTCGTCGGGGCTCAGCCCGCGATCGCGGCCCGGAAGTACCAGCCGTTGTACTGGCTGTCGGGCAGGGTGCGGTAGACGCAGCTGTTGGCCACCTCACCCCAGTAGCTGGCGTCGATGCGGTACTGCTCGCACTCCTCGTACGTGGCGAAGGCCCCGTTCCAGTCGAACGGCACGGCGGCGGCCGGGGCCGGCTGGACGGTGAAACTGACGGCGGCCGCCGCGGTGGCGACCACCGCGAGTCGGGTGAACCGGCGGCGCATCGGCTGGGGCATGGGGGTCCTTCCGCAGGGGTGACGGGACTGTGACCGATCGTAGATCCACAGTGGCCGATCACCGATCCACCGTTCGGGCAGGCCCCGGGAGGCC
>NZ_JBMDWU010000525.1:0-2690 GCF_048594385.1 Micromonospora sp.
GGTCCACGGAGTCGGTCATGTCCCGCACGCTAACCCCCACCCGCCACCTCTCCTCTGAGCCGTCCGCCCACCCGGCGCTCCCCCGCCAACCCCGCCCCTCCTCACCCCGCCCTCTCTCACCCCGTCTCGCCCCCTCTCGCCTCGGTGATCAAGAGGTTTGCGCTAGTTGATCAAGAGGTTCGCGTCAGATTCACGCGGGATGTTGACGCACACCTCTTGATCACCGGCCTGGATCGGCCCGACCCGGGCCACCCCGCCCGATCCGGCCGGACGCCGGGGCCAGCCCGCACCAGGGGGCGGTGATCAAGAGGTTTTGGACAGTGCGGGGGGCGGATTTGACGCAAAGCTCCTGATCACCGGGGCACAGCGGGGGGTGGGGAGGGGCACAGCGGGGGCGGAAAGGGGGCGGGGTGGGTCAGGAGAGGGTGGGGGGGTGGACCGGGGGGGCGGTCAGGGACTCGACCGGGCGTGGGGCGGTGTCGGTGGGCGGGGCGAGGGGGTCGGTGCGGTCGACGCCGCCGATGCCCGACTGTTCGGCGGCGATCTTCTCCTGGAGGCGGAGGATGCCGTGCAGGAGCGCCTCCGGCCGGGGCGGGCAGCCGGGCACGTAGACGTCGACCGGGATGAGCTGGTCGACGCCCTTGGTCACCGAGTACGAGTCCCAGTACGGGCCACCGCAGTTGGCGCAGGACCCGAAGGAGATGACGTACTTCGGCTCGGGCATCTGGTCGTACAGCCGCTTGATCGCCGGGGCCATCTTGTCGGTCACCGTGCCGGAGACCACCATCAGGTCGGCCTGCCGGGGGCCGTGGGCGAACGGGATGACGCCGAGCCGGATAAAGTCGTGCCGGCCCATGCTGGTGGCGATGAACTCGATCGCGCAGCAGGCCAGGCCGAAGTTGAACACCCAGAGCGAGTAGCGGCGACCCCAGTTGAGGACGAACCGGATCGGCTCGCCGAGCACTCCCGGCAACTGCACGACCGCCTCCCGTCCCTGCCGACCCGCTGTCCGCCCACGGACAGTCAACCACAGCCGCCCGGTGCACTCGCCGGTCCGGCCAGGGCCGTCCCCGCGTCCCGGCGGAGACCTTCCGACGACGCCGCCCCGCCACCGCGACCACCCGTCCCGGCCGCCGGCCGGGACGCAGGGTCACCAGGTGGGGCGTTGCAGCAGGCCGACGAACTCCACCAGCAGCCGTTCCCGCAGCGCGGCGGGGGCGGCGTCGAGCAGGGTGTTCACCACCGCCATCCGGTCCGGTGGCCCGGCACCGAGCCCGAGGCCGGCGGCGAGTCCACCGATCAGCTCGGGGGTGAGCGCCTCCGGGGTCAACGATCCGGCCAGGGCGAGCAGGTCGGCCGGCAGCTCGACCGGCCCGGCCCGGCGGGCGGCGGCCACCGCGGCGGTCAGGTCCGGGCCGAATTCGGCCACCCGGGGGGCCACCGAGGCGGTCACCGTGAGGTGCACGCTGGCGGGCAGGTCCGCGTACCGGAGCTGGGGTTGGGTGTGCCAGCCCCGGGCGGTCAGCTCGTCGACCAGGACGAACAGGTCGAGTGCCGGGTCGGTGCCGGTGAAGCAGACCACGGTGGATTCCGGTTCGGCCATCAGCCGCAGCCCGTCGACCCCGCGTACGGCGGCGGCCAGGGTGCCGACCGCGTCCCGGGTGGTGGCGGCCAACCGCAGGTAGCCGTCGTCGCCGAGGTGCCGCAGCGTGGCGTACGCGGCGGCGATCGGGCCACCCGAGCGGGTCGAGGCGAGCACCGGGTTGACCATGGTGTAGCCGGGCCAGTCGGCGTACGCGAAGTACTGCGGGGAGCGCAGCGTCGCGTCCCGGTGCAACAGCACCGACACCCCCTTCGGGGCGTACGCGTACTTGTGCAGGTCGACGGAGATCGAGGTGACCCCGTCGACGGTGAAGTCGAACGGTGGCACCGGCACGCCGAGGCGACGCAGGTAGGGCAGGGTCCAGCCGCCGAAGCAGGCGTCCACGTGGCAGCGCACCCCGGCCGCTGCCGCGACCTGCGCGATCCCGGCCACCGGGTCGACCACCCCGTGCGCGTACGACGGGGCGGAGCAGGCGACCAGCACGGTCTCCGGGCCGATCGCGGCGGCCATGTCCGCCACTGACGGGCGCAACGTGACCGGGTCGACGGGAACCGTGTCGAGGCCGACCCGCAGCAGGTGGGCGGCCTTGGCGAAGGCGGCGTGCCCGCTGGCCGGCACCACGATCCGGGGTGCGGTCAGCTCCGGGCGGGCGTCCCGGGCGGCCTTGACGGCCAGGATCAGCGACTCGGTCCCGCCGCTGGTGACGCTGCCGACCACGTCCGGCGCGGCGCTGCCCGGCCCGCCGCCGAGCAGGCCGCCGGCCGCCCCGACGAGCCAGTTCTCCATCGCCAGCAGGGACGGGAAGGCGGTCGGATCGAGCCCGTTGACGTGGGCGCTCTCCGCGTGGGCCGCCGCCCCCAACGCGTCGAGCCCGCCGACACCAGGGTCGTACACATAGGCGAACAACCGCCCCCCGTGCACCGGCCGATCCCCCGCCCTGAGCTGTCGGATCTCGTCCAGCACCCGCTCGGCAGGCACCCCGTTCTTGTCGATCATGGATTTGTGGTGGCCTCTCCGTGGGTTTTCGCGGCTTTCGTCCCCGCCGCAACTCCATGATCGACGAGGTGGGTGGGGGTTGGGGTTGGGG
>NZ_JBMDWU010000526.1:0-6594 GCF_048594385.1 Micromonospora sp.
CCGTCGACGCCGGGGCTGCCGTCGCCGACGACCGGCTCGCCGTGCAGCCGCTGCACCCGACCCGTCGAGTAGTAGTTGATGCCGAGCAGGTCGATCGGCGCCGCGATGATCTTCTCGTCGCCGTCCCGGACGAAGGTCGGCTCGACCAGCCGTGCCACGTGCTCACGGACGTCGTCCGGGTACCCGCCGACCAGCAGTGGATCGAGGAAGATCCGGTTGTGCAGGCCGTCGACCAGGCGTACGGCGGCGGCGTCGGCCGCGCTGTCCGCGTCGGCGGGCT
The DNA here is from genome assembly GCF_048594385.1 of Micromonospora sp. Taxonomy (NCBI): domain Bacteria; kingdom Bacillati; phylum Actinomycetota; class Actinomycetes; order Micromonosporales; family Micromonosporaceae; genus Micromonospora; species Micromonospora sp. The sequence continues at coordinate 281 of NZ_JBMDWU010000526.1, forward strand.
GCACGTCGGCGGGGTTGAGCGTGATGCCGACCCGGGCCGCCCCGCCGGTCCGCAGCGCCTGGGCGGCCAGGCCGTGCGCGAGCAGCAGATGGTGTACGGCGGAGAAGGCCGCCCCGGCGTCCTGCACCCCGGGCGCGTGCACCCCGTTGCCGTACCCGAGGTACGCCGAGCACCACGGTTCGTTGAGCGTCGTCCAGGTGCGGATGCGGTCACCGAGCCGGGCGTGCACCGCCAGGGCGTAGTCGGCGAAGTGCTCGGCGGTCTCCCGGCTGGCCCAGCCGCCCCGGTCCTGCAACGTCTGCGGCAGGTCCCAGTGGTAGAGCGTGACGATCGGGTCGATGCCCCGGTCGAGCAGCGCGTCGGTCAACCGGTCGTAGAAGTCCAGGCCGCGCGGGTTGACCGGGCCGGTGCCGTCCGGCCTGATCCGGGGCCAGGCCACCGAGAACCGGTACGCGGCCAGCCCCAGCTCGGCCATCAGCGCCACGTCGTCGGCGTACCGGTGGTAGTGGTCGCAGGCGACGTCACCGGTGTGCCCCGCGAACACCTTGCCCGGCGTACGGCTGAAGGTGTCCCAGATGGACTCGCCGCGACCGTCGTCGCGGGCCGCGCCCTCGATCTGGTACGCGGCGGTCGCCGCGCCCCACACGAAGCCCTCCGGAAATCGAACCTCATTCACGCGGCTACCTCCTTCGTTCGCGACTGCGGGGCTCGCAAAACCGGCTCACTCCTCGCGCTCACGCTTTGACCGCACCTTCCATGATGCCGCCGATGATCTGGCGGCCGAACACGACGAACACCAGCAGCAGCGGCAGCGTCGCGATCGCCGTGCCGGTGAACACCTGCGACATGTCCTGGTAGTAACCGTCGGAGAGGGCCCGCAACGACAACTGCACGGTCGGGTTCTCCGGGTCGTTGAGCACAGCGTACGGCCAGAGGAAGTCGTTCCAGGTCGTCATGAACGTGAGCAGGCCGAGGACGGCGGCGGCCGGGCGCAGCGCGGGCAGCACCACGTTCCAGTAGATCCGCAGCGTGTGGCAGCCGTCGACCCGGGCGGCCTCGATCAGCTCGGTGCTGACCGCCTGAGCCGCGTACTGGCGCATCATGAATACGCCGAACCCGGTGACCAGGGCCGGGACGATCACCGCCGGCAGCCGGTCGTTCCAGTTCAGCTTGGTCATCAGCAGGTACAGCGGGATGACCCCGAGCTGGGTGGGCACCATCATGGTGGCGATGATGATCATGAGCAGCGCGTTGCGGCCCCGGAACCGCAGCTTGGCGAAGGCGAACCCGGCCAGCGTGGAGAAGAGCACCACCGAGAAGGTGACGCTGACCGCGACGATCGTCGAGTTGACCAGGCCGGTGAGGAAGTGCGCGTCGGGGTTGGCGAACAGCCGGGTGATGTTCGCGCCGAGGTTGCCACCGGGGGTGAGCGGTGGCGGAACCTGGCCCATCGCGTCGCTGCTGCGGCTGGCGACCACGAACATCCAGTAGATCGGGAAGATCGACAGCAGGGCGGTGAGCGTCAGTGCCGGGTAGGTGAGCCGGCCGGCCGACCAGATGCGGTTCATCGGTCCCCCTTGCGGGCGCCGCCGCCGAGCCGGCGCAGGATCAGTACGTTGATCGCCGCGACCACCGCGATCAGGGCGAAGAGCAGCCAGGCGACGGCCGAGCCGTAGCCGAAGTTGTAGTGCGGGGCGAAGGCGTTCTCGAACATGTACATGGTCATCGTCTGGGATTCGCGCAGCGGCCCGCCCCGGATCGCGTTGGTGCCGGAATTGAACAGCCGGGGCTCGGTGAACAGTTGCAGTCCGCCGATCGTGGAGATGATCACCGCGAAGATGATCGTGGGTTTGAGCAGCGGCACGGTGATCGACCAGAACTGCCGGGCCCGGCCGGCCCCGTCGATCGAGGCGGACTCGTACAGGTCGCGGGGGATGGCCTGCATCGCGGCCAGGAAGATCAGCGCGTTGTAGCCGGTCCACCGCCAGTCGACCATGGCGGAGATTGCCGTCCAGGCGGCGAGCCGGTTCGCCTTCCAGTCGATCGCGTCGACGCCGACCAGGTCGAGCAGCCAGTTGATCATGCCGAACTCGCGGCCGAACAGCACCGCGAAGACGATCGCCACCGCCGCCGTCGAGGTGACGTTGGGCACCAGCACCGCCATCCGCCAGGTGGTCCGTGCCCGTAGCCGGCGGTTGAGCAGGTTGGCCAGCCAGAGGGCGGCGAGCAGTTGCGGCACCGTGGAGAGGACGAAGATGCCGAGGGTGTTCACCACCGAGTTCCAGAAGTCGGCGTCGGCCAGCAGTTGGGTGTAGTTCTGCGCGCCCACGAAGGCCGGGTCCACCCCCAACAGGTCCCAGTCGTGCAGCGACACCCAGAACGTGTACGCCAGCGGATACAACCCGAAGATCGCGAAGAGCAGGAAGAACGGCGTCACGTACAGGTAGGGCGAGTACCTGACGTCGAGCCGGGCCAACCGGTGCTCCCGCTCCGGCCGTCTGCTCCGGGTCCGTACCGCCCCCGGCGGCGGACCGTCGACCTGAACAACCATCTCCCGTGCTCTTCCTCTCGTGGTCCCGGCCTGCACCTGCCCGCCCCCGCACGGGGTTACTTGGCGGCGGCCTTGCGGGCGTTGGTGGTGGCGTCGGTCCAGCCCTGGGCGGGGTTGCGCTGGCCCAGCTCGACGGTGCGCACGGCGTTCTCCACCTCGGTGCGGACGGCCTGGTTCTTGGGGCCCATGTAGACCGGCTTGAGGCTCTTGGCGCCGGCGGCGAAGATCCTGCCGACCGGGGCGTCGGAGAAGTACGCATTCGTCGAGTTGACGATCGCCGGGTCGTCCAGCGCCTGCGGGGACGACGGCAGCGGCCCCTTCTCCTGGAACGCGCCGATCTGGCCCTTGGCGCTGGTCAGGAACTTGGCCAGGTCGATCGCCTCGGCCTGGTGCCGGCTCTGCTTCGGCACCGCCAGGTATGAGCCGCCCCAGTTGCCGCCGCTGCCGGGCACCTGGGCGATGTCCCACTTGCCCTTGGCGTCCGGGCCGGCGTTGCCCTCGATCACCCCGGTCATCCAGGCCGGGCAGGCGATGGTGGCGAACTTGGCCTGCTTGAAGGCCGACACCCACTCCTCCGACCAGGCCCCGTACCGGCCGGACAGGCCGGAGTCGATGATGTCGACGGTGGTGTCGTACGCCTGGCGTACCGCCGGGTTGCTGTCGACCACCAGCTTGTCGGCGGTGTCGTAGTAGCTGTAGCCGGTGGTGTTGCCGGCGGTCTGCAACAGGATGGTGTTGAAGGTGTTGGTGGCGGCGTCCAGGAAGGCCGCGCCGGTGTTCTTCGCCTTGAACTGCTCGCCGACCCGCACGTAGTCCTGCCAGGTGGGCCAGAGCTTGGACACGGCCTCCCGGTCGGTGGGCAGGCCGGCGGCGGCGAAGAGGTCCTTGCGGTAGCAGATCGCCATCCCGCCGACGTCGGTGCCCAGCCCGATGAGCTGCTTGCCGTCGGCGGTCAGCCCGCCGTTCCACTTCCACTCCAGGAAGTTGCCCCTGAGGTCGGCGGCACCGTGGTCGAGCAGGTTGACGAAGTTCTGCGGGTTGGCCTTGTACTCGACCAGCAGCCCCTCCTCGATGGCGACCACGTCCCCGGCGCCCTTGCCGGCGGCGAGCCACTGGGTGAGCTTGGGGGAGTACTCGTCGAGGTTGCCGCCGGTGCCCCGCTCGACGATCTTGATGCCGGGGTGGTCGGCCTCGTACTGCCGGTAGAGCTTCTCGTAGCCGAACTGGCCGAACACGTCGACGGTCAGCGTGACCGGCCCGCCGTCGGCGGCCTCGTCGTCGCCGCCGCAGGCGGTGGTGCCGAGCAGCGCGGTGGTGGCCACCAGGGCGATCGCCGCGAGGCGGCGGCGGGAAAAGACACCCATGGGTCGGACCCCTCTCAGGTCGGGTGGTGGGGTGTGGACCTGCGTATGAGCGGGCCGCGCGGTCGTCGGCCCGGATTCGATCTCGGTGAGAGAGCGCTCTCACGACAGGGTGGTGGGTCGATGGACTCCTGTCAAGAGAGCGCTCTCTCGGACCGTCGTCGGACCGCACGGCCGACCGCCGGAGCTACGCCGGGACCGCCGTGAGCAGCCCGCCCGGAGCTAACACCGGGAACGCCGAGAGCGGCCGTCCCGGCAGGAACGGCCGCTCTCGGTACGCGGCGTACGGTGGGGGCGGGCGTCAGCCGACGCGCAGGCCCTCCAGCAGGGAACGGTCCCCCGCCACCCCCAGGGTGTCGAAGCTGATCCGGCCCCAGAGCGCCAGCAGCAGGTCGCTGGCCGAGCCGGTGACCTGCACCCGGGCGTGGTGGTCGTCGTGCCCGAAGACCGTCGCGGTGTCCAGCAGCGCCACCCCCTCACCACGCATCCGCAGGTACCAGTCCTGCGCGGCGTCGCTTGCGGTCAGGTGCACCACCCCCTGCCACTGCCCCGAACCGCTGCGCCGACCGGCCGGCAGCCAGGTGTCCAGCACCTCGCTGACCCCGTCGGTGGCGAGCTTCGCCTCGATCGGGTCACCTGCGGCGATCGCGAGCTGGGCGTCCCACCGGTGCACCGCCGTCTCGTGCGCCATCCGACGTGGCCAGAAACCGGCCTTCTTCGGCTGCGGCGCCCAGTTCCACGCCGGGGCCTCCGGGTCGAGCGCGTCGAACAGGGTCATCAACCGGTCGTACTCGTGCTGCCAGAGCTGGAGCGGCGTCAACCCGGCGGGCAGGTCGATGGTGTCGTCGCGGCTCGCCGGCTGCGCGGTGTCCCCGGCGCCGGCCACGGAGTGCACCCAGTGGTAGAGGCCGGCCAGGTGCACGGTCAGGTCCGCCACCGTCCACCCCGGGCAGGACAGCACGGGTGTCTCCGGCGGGGCCTCGGCGACGGCCGCGGCGAACGCCGGGCCGTCGACCCGGAGCGCTCCCAACCAGAAGTCCTTCGTGGCGTGCAGTCTGCTCATCGCAATCCTCCCCGGGGTGACCCGGCGACCAGTGGGTGCCGCGGCTACCCCTCAGCCTAGGGTGAAAGGCGTGTCAGACGTCTACGCCAAACCGACAACGGACGCGCAACCCGCCGATCCGGCCGCCCTGGCGGAATACACCACCCTGCGCCTCGGTGGCCCCGCCGCCCGCTGCGTGGCCGCCACCAGCGCCGACGAGATCGTCCACCGGGTCCGCGAGGCGCACCGGCGCGACGAACCGGTGCTGGTCCTGGCCGGCGGCAGCAACGTGGTCGTCGGGGACGCCGGTTTCCCCGGCACCGTCGTGCTGATCCGGTCGCGGGGCTTCGCCGTGGTCGCCGAGGACACCGACACCGTCACCGTACGGGTCGAAGCCGGCGAACCCTGGGACGACCTCGTCGCCGCCACCGTCGGCAACGGCTGGTCCGGCCTGGAGTGCCTCTCCGGCATCCCCGGTTCGGCCGGCGCGACCCCCATCCAGAACGTCGGCGCGTACGGCCAGGAGGTCGCCGAACGGATCACCGGCGTCCAGGTGTACGACCGCGCCGAGGACCGGCTGACCACCGTCGCCGCCCAGGACTGCGGCTTCGCGTACCGGGGGAGCATCTTCAAGTACAGCGACCGCTGGGTGGTGCTCTCGGTCGACTTCCGGCTGGACCGCTCGCCGGTGTCCGGGCCGGTCCGCTACGCCGAACTGGCCCGCTCGCTCGGCGTCGAGGTCGGTGACCGGGTGCCGCTGGCCGCCGCCCGGGACACGGTGCTGACCCTGCGCGCCGGCAAGGGCATGGTGCTCGATCCCGCCGACCCGGACACATGGTCGGTCGGCTCGTTCTTCACCAACCCGGTGCTCGACCGGGCGGCGTACGACCTGCTGCGCGAGCGCGCCGCCGACATCGGCGAACCCCCCTCCTGGCCCTGCCCCGGTGACCTGGTGAAGGTCAGCGCCGCCTGGCTGATCGACAAGGCGGGCTTCGCCAAGGGGCACCCCGGGCCGGGTGGCACCGCCATCTCCGGCAAGCACACCCTGGCCCTGACCAACCACAGCGGCACCGCCCGGACCGCCGACCTGATCGCCCTCGCCCGGGAGATCCGCGACGGCGTCCACACCCGCTTCGCCGTCCCCCTCCACCCCGAACCCGTCCTCATCAACTGCACCCTCTAACCCCCACCCGCCCCCTCCCACCCCGCCGGCCCCGCCCGTGTTGATCAAGAGGTTTGCGTCATCCTGGCCCGCCCCCGTGACGCAAACCTCTTGATCACCGAGCCCATCCCGGCGGGGCGGCGCGCGGTGCCGAGGTGGCCGGTGCCGGTGGGCGTGATCAAGAGGTTGGAGTCGTTC
>NZ_JBMDWU010000527.1:0-2984 GCF_048594385.1 Micromonospora sp.
ACTGGGTGGCGGTCAGCCACTCCGGCACCGGTGGCCTCGCGGTCGACCTGCACGCCTTCTGACCGTCGACCGAGCAGGGTGGGGGGCCCCCGCCGAGGGCGCCGGGGCCGCCCACCCCGCCCCCCGCGGGGCCCGCCCACCCTGCTCGGTCGACGGTCAGAAGGTGTGCAGGTCGACCGCGAGGCCACCGGTGCCGGAGTGGCTGACCGCCACCCAGTCCGTGCCGGCCCCGGCGAGCCACCCCGGATAGCGGCCGAGCTGACGGCCGGTGTCCGCGTCGTACACCAGCACCATCGGGCGCTCGTCCTCGACCCCGCTGACCGCCACCAGCCGAGCCGTCACCGCCGAGCGCCAACTCGCCGACGTGCCGGGCAGCACCGGGTCCGGTGCGGTCCAGCGGGCGACACCGGTGGCCAGGTCGAGCAACGCCAGCGCGCCGGTGTCGGCGGTGTCGCGGACCAGGACCGACCGGTCGTCGCCGTCGATCGGGACACCGGCGGCGACGCCCCGCCAGACCGTCCTGCCGGTACGCAGGTCGACCAGTTGCGGCCGTTCGTCGGCGGTGACCGCGACGAGCCGGGTCCCGACCCCGATCAGCTCCATCCCGCTGAGGTCGTTCGCCAGCCGCTTGGCGCACTCGCCGTTCTGCCGACGCCCGCTGTAGACCGCGCCGGACCAGCCCTTGGCACCGGTGCCCGCGTCGACGCTGGCGATGCTGACCGTGCAGCGCTGGTCCCCCTTGGGCGGGTCGTGGTTGGTGCTGACCAGCAGGTCGTCGGCGGCGAAGCCGAACCAGGCCCGGTTCGGCAGCCGCCCGGCGCCGGCCCGCCCGGTGGTGGGGGCGACCGGGGTGTAAGTGGCCGCCCGGCCGGAGGTGCTCAGCCGCACCACGACGTACCGGCCGGCGGTCGGCGCGTACGGCAGGCGCGCGCCGAGGGTGACGTCGCTGACCCGGGCGAACCGGTCGGACGGCAGCTTCCACAGTTCGCGACCGCTCTCCAGCTCCCTGGCGATGATCACGCAGGTCGCCGCCGCGCCGACACCGACGCAGTCCCGGGCGTGGACGGCCTGCCCGTGGACGACCACGTCCTGGCTGCCGGCCGCCCGCCACCGGGTGGCACCGGTGCGCGCGTCGAGCACGTCCACACCGCCGTCGTTGTTGTCGCTGACCACGATGGATCCCCCGGCGATGACGTACCGGAAGCTGCCGGCGAACGGGTGCGCCCACCGTTGCTGCCCGGTGACCCGGTCCACCGCCCGCAGTTCCCGCCCGTCGGGGACGACGATGAGCTGGCCGGTCTCGCCCAGCGGCTGGTCGATCCGCCGTACCGACACCGACCAGGCCGCCTGCGGGACCTGCGGGGTGGGTGACCTGCTGCCCTCCCGCAGCCGCTCCGGGGTCTGCTCGACTGGCGTCGGTGGGCGCTGCGGGCGGGGCGCGGCGCAGGCGGGCAGCCCGAGGACCAGGGTCAGGGCGACGGCGGCGGTACGCCAACGGGCTGGTCGGTGCGACGGCACGGGTTCCCCCTCGGTGGACGGTCGAGTCGTCACCCTAGGACCCGCGCGCATCCCCTGCCACCGGACGGTCGATGTGCCGGTCCCGGCGGCGCGGGACATCCACCCCTGGCCGGCGGGACAGGACGCGGACCAGGCTGCGCTGCGCGTGCGCCGATCCGGCGGCGCGCGGTGATCCGGAGGAAGCCCGTGGGTGTGCTGGTGTGGTCCCCGATGCCGACGGCGGCCGGTGGCCCCGTCCGTGGCGCTGGTGGTGGTCGTGCTGGGACAGTGGACCGGCCATGCCGAACGTTTCTGTGACCGCGCGGTCGACCGGGTGGGCGGTGCTCACCGGCACCGTCCTGCTCAGCCTCGGCGCGGTCGTCGCCTGGGCGGTGGCGACGCCGCCGTGGTCCGCCGACCAGCTCTACTCGCTCGTCGACCTGCTCGACGGCATCGTCTACGGCACGTTGGCGTGGCTGATCCTGAGCCGGCAGCGCACCGGCAGCCGGATGCCCGCCGTGATCGCCTGCGCGGCGGCGCTGGGCAGCGCGGTCGCCGCCTGCGCCGGGCAGTGGCAACTCGCCGTGGGCGGGCCGCCGGTGCTGACCGCGCTGCACCGCTGGGCCTGGGTGCCCGGCCTGTACGCGCTGGTCGTGGTGATGCCGTGGCTGCTGCCGGACCGGCCGTTGGACCGGTTCGGCCGGTACGCGGTCGCCGCCGGGGTCGGTTACGTGGCGGTGACGATGGCCGCCGCCGTCACCGCGCCACCGCCGCTGGGGGTGCTGCCGCTGCCGGACGGGCTGCGGGGCGTGCGGGCCGCACTGCTGCCCGTCCTGCCGTACCCGCTGGTCGGGCTCGGCCTGCTGGCCTGCGCCGGGTTGGCGTGGCGGTGGCGACGTGGCCCCGCCGCGCAACGCCACGGCCTCGGCTGGGCGACGGCCGGCAGCGGGCTGCTCACCCTCGCCTTCCTCGCCACCCTGCTGCCCCCGGCCGTCCCGGCGGCCCTGCCGGCGCTGCTGATGCTCGCCTCGCAGGCGTTCTTCCCCGCCGCGGTGGCGGTGGTGGTGCTGCGCCAGCAGCTGTGGGGGCTGCGGCTGGCCGTGCGCCGCACCCTCGTGTGGTATCTGATGACCGCCGTGGTGATCGCCGCCTACTGCGCGACGGTGGCGCTGCTCGACCGGTTGCTGCCGCAGCGGCTGCCGCTGCCGCAACTCGTCGTTACCGGGGTGCTCGCGGCGGCCTTCCAGCCGATGCGCGAGGCGGTGCAGCGGCGGGTGGGCCGGCTCGTGCACGGTGAGGCCCCGCAGCCGCTGCTGCACCGGGTGGTGCACAGCGTCGGCAGCACCACCGAGATCAGCGCGACGATCGCCGCCGCGCTCCGGCTCGCCGAGGTGCGCATCACCGAGGGTGGGCCGCAGCCACCGCCGCACCCGTACGGCTGCCCGTTGACCGTGCCGTTGACCAGCGGTGACCGGCTCGTCGGCCAG
>NZ_JBMDWU010000528.1:0-11637 GCF_048594385.1 Micromonospora sp.
TCCACGTTCGCGACCGAACTGCGGGAGTAGGCCGTCCGCCTGGCGAGGGCGGCCTGGGTCATCCCGGCTGCCTTGCGCCAGTGGGCCAACTGCCGTCCCAGCGCCTTCTGCAGGTCGCGAATCTGCTCCGATGTGACGGGACCCGGGACGGCATCCGTTCCGATCATCTGCCCTGTCCGTCGTGGAGTGCGTACAAACGGGTCCGGCCGCCGCTGTTCACGAGGGGAACGGCGTCGGAGTCGACAGGCCCGGCAGCCAGGATCTCCATGACCACCATGAACCGTGTCGGATTCATCACCGAGGCAGCCGTTCGTGGCCGCGCTGCCGAGCGGTGGTCCACGAATCGTCGTAAGCGGGCCAACGCTCCGCCCGTCCCCAACGCCTGGTCGCAGCGACTCATGACGTCCAGGCTGGCGGTACGCTCGGTTTTCTCGATCTTGCCGAGCAGGTCCGGGCTCACGTACACCTGCCTCTACAGCTTCCGACGAATATGGCGGCTCGTTTCATCGCAGCATCGACCGGGGTTGTCGTGCCCTCAATCGGTTCCGCTGGCAGGGCAGATGCCGTTGTATTGCGGTTCCCGCCACATCAAGTGCTGAGGAAAGCTGATCAACCGCTGCTGCTGGTAGGTGGCCCTGGCCTAACCCACTTGCCTGCATCAAAGCCCGCAGCGTCCCTTCGCTTTCGGAGGTAACGGCCGGATGATTGATGAGGTCGCGCGCCGCGTTGGCGTCCTCGTCGTGGATAGCATCTGCGACCAACTGTTTGGTCAGGCTGTCCACGGCAGCGGTTGGGACGCTCACCGCGAGATCCAGGGCCGTCAGTCCGAGGCGAACGCGGAACACGGTGAGACCGGTGGTTCGTGGTGTGGCCGACACTCGATCGATGAGGTCAGCGTGGTCGACGGGGGTGTGACCCGCAGCCAAGTCCAGCCAGGTCGTGAGGAGTCCATGCACCGCGTGCTCCCACGGCGCTTCGATCTTGGTGGTCGTGAGGAGAGCTGCTGCTGCCGGTCCTTCGTTCTGCAGTAGGTGGGCGACGATCGCGACCTGTCGTCCATCCATGAGGGTAGGTCCGACCCCGTCGTACCGGCGCACATGGTTCACGGCGTCGTCCCACCGTTCGGCGAGGATGAGGGCGCGGGTTCCGTCGGAGAGCAGGGTGCCGCGCAGCCAACCGATGATCTGATCGAGTTCTTCGGGATCGGTGGGAAGTTGTCGAGGGTGTATCTCCAGGTCGTCCAGATCAGCGGGAGTGCCGCCGCCGATGGCCGTGTGCAGGTGGGTGAGTAGGCGGTATGCGCCGTTGCCGTCGCCGTCACGGATGCGTAGGCGTGCGAGGTTGACGACGGGTTCGAGAGCGAAGCGGGCCGTGTAGCCGTTCAGCGGGGCTTGGTTCAGGTAGAGGCTGGCGTGGCGGCGGCACCAGGCGCGGGCAAGGTGGGGTTCTCCGCAGTCGGAGGCGATGAGGGCGGCCCCGTTGAACACCATGGACGCCTTGTCCGGGTCGCCTTCGCGGTGTGCGGTTTCGGCGAGCTTGACGAGCCGGTCGACCCGAGCATCCAGTGGTTTGGCGGGCGGTCGTTTGCGGGCGACGAGAGGGAATCGGGCGGCGATGGTGGCGGCAAGTGACGGAGTCATGGTGTCCTCATCTGCTGCGGCAGAGCCGCGTAGTGGCAACGAGGTGCGTCCAGGGCGTGCGCGACATTTCAGCTGTGCTCGTCCACGGGTGCCGGGGCGGGACAGGGCACCGTTCCGGCGTGGGGTGCGGTCAGAAGGTGATCGTGAGGGCGGTGTCGGGTCGGTTGATGTCGCCGGGTTCGGCGGGTCGGGCTCCTGCGCGGTGGGCGGTGACGGTGGGCTGGTTGGGGCGGCCTGCGGCGTCCCATTGGTCGAGCAGGTTGGTCAGTTCGGTGGCGAGCGCGTTGGCGTCGGGTCCGTGGGCGATTGCGCCGAGTTCGTGGTGGCCGTCGCCGGTGTCTTGGAAGGCGAGGTAGGCGATGGTGCCGCCGTGGTAGATGGCGGCACCGGCCCATCGGTAGGCGGGGGTGACCAGTCCGTTGGTGCGGGCGGTATCGCCGACGCCGAGGCGGCCGAACGGGCTGCTGGCGTGCACGAGGAGCCACAGGTCGAGGTGGCCGATGGGATCGGCGTCGCTGACCTGGATGCCGGTCCAGCGTTCGAGCCGGGGGTGGCTCAGAGCCTTGGCGAGGGCGGCGCGGTCGGGTTGGTCGGTGGCGTCGAGTTTGAGGACGACGTCGGTGTCGAGGCGTACGTGGTGGTCGGTGTGTTCGGTGCTGCCGCGCATGGGGACGAATCCGCAGACCAGCGGCGTCGTGGTGCTGACCAGATGGTGAGGACCGGTGCGGTCGAAGGCGAAGCATCGGGTCAGGCCGCTCTCGTGCACGCGCAAGGGCACGACGATGCGGCCGTGGTCGGCGAGTTGTTCCCACCAGGCGGCGGCAATGTCCCAGGCTCCGGCGGTGACGATGATCCGGTCGTAGGGCGCGTGGTCGGGGTCGCCGAGAGCTCCGTCGCCGCAGACCACTGCGACGGTGTCGTAGCCGGTGCGGTCGAGGCTGGCGCGGGCGCCGTCGGCGAGGTCCTGGTCGAGTTCGATGGTGACGACCGTGCCGCCGGGATTGGTCAGTTCGGCGAGTAGGGCGGCGTTGATGCCGGTGGCCGCGCCGATCTCCAGGACGCGGTGGCTGGGTTGTGGGGCGAGTTGTTCGAGCATGTCCGCGACGAGGCTGGGGCTCGACGCTGACGACAACGCCGTACCGCTGGGGTCCCGTTTGGTGACGATCTGGCGACGGGTGTACACGGTTTCCAGGTCGACGCCGGGGAGGAACTGCTCGCGGGAGACCGCACGGAAGGCGTGCGCGACGGGAGCGGAGCGGATGTGGCCGCGCTGTTCGAGCGTGCTGGCGAGCTGTTCGCGGAGCGTCGCGGCACCCGATAGTCCTGGTGCGGTGGGGGAAGTGTTCACTGCGTTGACCCTACTGTCGATCTTGGCGGCGGGTTGATAGCCGGAGGGGGTGTCGAAGGGGTGGTGGAAGGTGACGGTCACGGCCGCCGTCGCGAGTAGCCAGGTGTCGGCGGCGGAGATGCCGAGCCGGTTGAACAGGAACAAGAGGTGGTGGGTCAGCACCTCGCGCAGGTCGCGGGTCACCGCACCGTGCCGGTCGAGGAACCCGAGGTCCGCGCCTGCCTGCTCGTGGGCTTTCGGCCATTGCGGGGTAACGGCCAGTGGGCTTGCGGCCGTGTCATCGGCTGCGGTGATCAGACGCCGCACCGCCGGGATGAGCCGCGGGCTCGGCGCGGAGGCGTTCGGCTGGTGCCGGCGCGAGGCGAGAAGCCGCCAGACGTCGCCCTGCTCGGAGAACTCCAGTCCGGCGGCGCGCATGAGCCGGGTGGCGAGCAGGACACCGAGTTCACGCCGGTGGGTGCCGCCGGCGGTGGCGAGATGGCCGAGGATGTGGCGGCTGTCCGTGTGGAAGAGGGTGTGGGCGATCGTCATGGCCTGGTCCCCGCCGAAGGCGTACGCCTCGGGCCGGTAGACGGGCTCGGTGACACCGCGGATGCGGTCGTCGTCGGTGATTGAGGCGAGGAGGGCGTAGACCTGGGCGAGCCGGTCGCCGGGCAGGAGCCGCAGCCGCCACGTCTCGCTCTTACGGATGAACCAGAAGGCGGTGATCGCCCGGTGGTCTTCCGCAGCGGTGAGTTCGGGGGCGAGCCGGGTGGCGGCGAAGTCCTCAGCGGTCTGCCAGTCCGAGAAGGTCAGGTTGAGCTGGCGCCATCGGCTCACCGGCGCCACGCCGGGTGGCTCGGTGTCGGGTTCGGAATCGAGATCCACGACGCTCCTCGTCTAGTTGATCAGCAGGCTGGTGGCCCAGCGGACGTCGCTGCCGGTCGCGACGGTGTGCAGGGTGAGGGCGATTCCGGCGGGGCCTGTAATCAAGCCGGATCGTGCCGGGGTGGTGTCCGTGGCGTGCTGGATCAGCAGGCGCACGATCTCGGGCAGCTGTTTCTGCAGACTGGTGGTGCGGGCGTCGGCGGCGGCGTACCAGGCCGTAGCGGCAAGCCCTGCCCAGCCGTGACACAGCGACGGATCGACGATCCGGCCGAGTTGTCGGGGGTCGGCCAGGCAACGGATCAGGGCCTCCTCTGCCGCCTCTTGCCGAGCGACGTCGTCGAGAGCGATCCCGGCCAACTGCTGGGCGCGGGCGACTCCGGGGGTGCCGTAGCACCAGGACGGCCGCGCCGGTCCGCTCATGGAGGGCTTCCCGGCGTGCAACTCTGCGACGGTGATCTTCTCCGGCCACCACGGTCCCGCAGGGCTCGCCTGCTGCCAGCGGTCGAGCCACGTGCAGATCCGGCGGATCGCCTCCGCGTGCCCCGGCACCCGGATGTTCTGCCGCACGGCCAGGGCCAGTAGAGCCAGCGGACCGGCGATGCCGTGCGCCATGCCGACGTTGGCATGCCCGCCCGGCTCCGAACCTTCGCGGTCTGCGGGGTCTGCGCTCCACCACCCCGGCGCAAGTCGACCCGCGGCGTCGTCGGTCTGCATCGGCTCGGTGAGCCGGACCAGGTACACCAGCACCCGCCGGAGCAGAGGTCCGTCCGGGGCGCGGCGTAGCAGGTGGGCTCCCAGGCCGGTCAGCCCACGTACGAGGTCGAACTCCGACAGCGAGGGCCGGGCACGCGCCGCGAGGCGTGCTGTGGCAGCGGCCAGGCGGCGTTCCACCAGGTCATCGAGGGCATGATCAAGCGCGTCCAGGGCTGCCGGGTGGGAGTGCGGCATGGCCATGGTCAGTGCGTGGGTGACAGCGGGTGTGCCGAACCAGAGTCCGGCTCCGCTGCCGCTGTTCAGCGGGTCAGCGGTCGCGCGTCGCAGCCAGGCATGGACCGGTTCCCATCCGCCGTGTCCTGTCTGCGCTCGCACCCCGTGCAGGAGTGCCACCCCGGCGGCACCCCGGGACAGCGACTGGGCGTACCAGCGGGTACTGCGTGGCCCGTAGTCGTCTGCCGCGAAATCCAAGGGCGGCGGCTCGGTCAGGGTGGTGGTGATGCATGCGGCCATCGTCTCGGCCGCCCGTAGCAACGGTGTCCTCAGCGGTGCTCCGGTCATCGGGATGCTCCTACGGCGCGCACCCGGCGACGCACCGTCGCCAGCGCGATATGGCGTGCCAACCGATACGTGAGCTGCTCAGCGTCTTCGTCGGGACCGAGAGCGCGAACGACGTGCAGGTGTATCAGCGACGTGAGCACCGAGGCGGGGGTGATCGGGCCGGCGACGGCGGACAGTTCGGCGGCGTACCGCGTGGCGGCCCTGGAGCGTTCCTGCCATGCCTGCTGGATGGGCTCGGGAAGTTCGCTCGGGTCGAGGGTGACCGCTTGACGCAGCACGTCTCGCTGGACCGGTGCCTGCCCGGTCTGCTCGGGGCGTGCCACCAGCCACTCGCATCCGTTGGTGCGGCTGCCGAGCATCGAGGCGGCCAGGTCGACCATGCTCAGGGCGGTCAGTGCCTGCCGATCGATCCCAGACTCGGGCTGCGCAATCAGCTGCGCCAGGGCCGCAGTGGAGTCGGCGGCGAACAACTCCTCGGCCGCTGCCAGCGCGGTGCCGCAGCCGTACCGACCGGACTCGGGATGGTAGGTGTCCAGGCTCCAATCGCCGGCAAGGCGCTGCTGTCGGAGCCCGGCGACCCACCGCCCGACCCGTACCGCCGCGTCACCGTAGTCATCGGTGTGCAGTCGTAGTCGAAGATGCGGGGTGGGGCGTCGCATGCGCACGAACCACCACAGCGGCGGCTCGGGCCAGTCGGCGAACAGCGCGGGCAGCCCCCGCATCAAGACCAGCTCCATCGTCGAAGGCTCGACGGCCACCGAAGCGGACAGCAGGCCACCGACACCAGGTATGACCGGCTCGGGGGGAGCAGGTGGCGGCCATGCGCCTCGCGCGGTAACTACGGCCGGCGCGGCAGCGGGCGCAACCGTCGAGGCGACCGGCACGACGATCTCGTGGGCGCGGCCGGAGAGCCAACCGAAGTCCTCAGGGCTCGCCGCGTCCACTACGGTGACCGGTCCGGCGCTGGCGTCCAGGTGGGCACGCAGCAGGGCACGATCCATGGACTGATTGAGATGGAGCCGAAGCCTCTGGTCACCGTTGCCGACCTGCACCCATGCCGGCAGCCGTAGCCTCGTCCGCAGCGCCTCCCAGGCGGTAAACCATTCGTCATCGCCTGCGTCCGCACCGGGCAGGACCGTCGGATCGACGCGCCACCGGGCTGCCGCCAGGAGGACGCGGCCGTATCTCAGCGCGGGTCGAAACGGCAAGCAGGAAGCCGTACCCCAGTCGAACGGTTTCAGCCGGGCGTCCGTGGCTCGCGGTAGCTCCAGGAGGAACCGGCCGAGCAGCGGCATCGTGTGTACGGCGGCGGCGTGCGCCACCGTCGGCTCCACCACCCGCTGCCGCGACATCGACACCAGCACCAGCCGATCACGGCCGGCGGTCATACCGAGGTCGTCGAGGCCAAATACGTTCTCGGTCACGGGCCGGTGCTCGGCGAGGCTGATCAGCCACGGGAGTACCTGCCGGGAGTTGAGTACGTTCTGGGTGTGCAGCTTGCGCGGCGGGAAGCTCAGCTGCGCCGGAATGGCCCCGGCCACCGAGACAGGAAGACGGGCGAACTCCCGGCACATCAACTCCCGATCGGTGTAGGGCAGCCTGTCGAGGAAACGGCCACTCGTCGCCATCGCCGAGCGGCCCATGCCGGTCAGCGCGACAGTGAACCGTCCCTGTGTCAGCGCCTCCAGCGAGACCGCGCGTACCTCTGCCGAAACGTCGACGTGAGGACTGACAGACCCGGTGACTCCGCCGGTGCCGGCGAGCCATTCGACGGCTGCGTCATCGAGAACCACCTCACGAGCACCGTCGATCAACGCCTGCTGAGCCAGCGCGAGCAGACGCTCGTCACGGCCGGACAGCAGAGCCGCCGGCGCGTCAGTCAGAGTGCCGAAGTGTGCTGGGAAGCCCAGCCCGACGAGCGGATCTACCAGCCGAGCGAGCGGCACCACAGCCGTCATCCCGTAGCGGTCGACGAACCGGGCACGGTACGCGCGCCACTCGGGCCGCCCCGCCGAATCTGGCGTCAGCCGTCGTAGCACCTCCACCGATGCGGCGATCTCGGCGGCGACCTGCTCCGGCAGGACGACCTGATCCGCGAGCTGAAGATCCACCGCGAGTGGCTGGGTGGCCGGTGCCACGCTGCGCATACGGTCGGCGAGCCCATGAAGGTACGTCGAGCTCCCCGCGCTGGTACCACCGAGACGACCACACAACGAGCGCAGCTCGGCTCGAACGGCTCGCTGCCCCTCCGGATCACCGTCGAACACCGCATCGAGGGTGTCCAGGACATACCTGATCGGGTCCGTGCACGTCGATGGTGGCCGGAGAGCGGAGATCAACACGCCGTGGTCCACCAGGCCGGCAACCATCGTGTCAGCGGACGCGCGTGGGAAGCCGGGAAACGCAGCAGCGACCGCGTCGACCAGCTCACCCCACGGCAACGGAGTAGGGGTGAGTGACATCGCCAGCCGTACCGCTGCGGTGTTCCTGACCGAGGTCGACTCCGCACATGCAGAGGCGTGCGGCCGGCGGGCCACGACGATCCGAGGCCCGTTCACCAGCGCCAGGTTGTTCGCCTGCATGGGCAGACGGCGGCGCACGTCGGGCTCAGCCTCAAGGCGCGCAATCAGGGACGCGAGCCAACTCGCGTCCGGCCGTACCCGGATCGCCGGCCGCCCTGCCGGCACCACCGCAGCCACCGCGTCGAACCGAAGAGCCGCCACCCCCGAGAACAACCCGAAGGGCGTCGCACGCCGCTGCGCACGGACCAAATACCGCGCCAACGCCAACGCCATCCGCCACCCTCGGTCCGGAGCAGCGCCTCCTGTGGCCAGAACCGCTTCTACGCGAGCAGCGAACTCAGGGCTGGCGGCCCAGACAGCCTCGGCCAGACCGACCTTCCGCCACGTCGCATGCAGCCAGTCCCCGATACCGGAGGCGTCGCTCCGGTCCGGCCAAGGCGCAGGGCCGTCGGGCCATGAGTGAGCGGCAATGCGGATCGTCGCGGCATCGACCGACCGAAACATGAGTCGCTCTCCTTCCGTCACGAGGCGCTCCTGCGGGACATGGCTGGATAGGGGGTGCCGGTTCCGGCAGGCACCGGGGGATCGCCTGCCGGAACCAGCGAGGATGATCGGTCAGCAGTCGCTGCCCCTCACGGTGTCGCAGCCGTCGTCCGTGTCGCCCAGCAAGGCGGCGGCAACCGGACCCTCCGTGACGATCTGCACATCGAGCTCGAACGGGTCGTCGCTGACGGCGAGCACGCTGTTCATGGCAACCTCCAATAGGACCGGGATGATGGGTGGGCAGGTAGCCCCCGCAGCTACCAGCACTGCGTCTTGTCCTGCCCGCCGTCACGCCCTCCCCGGCAGTGACGACGAGCAGGAGCCTCAGAAGCGCCAGACGAACGCGATCCGGCAACCACAGCCAACCGTGCTACGAAGCGGTTGAACAGGCCCGGGGCGTAGTCTCGCCGTTGTCTCTCACCAGATCTTGGTCGTTGATCCTCAACGGATAAGCGAGCGCGCATTACAGTGCTTAGGCATTGAGGAGGCAGCGATGGCGTCGCAGCTACCGGCATCCGATCGGGATCGCCTCATTCACCCGCTCAGCGTCGTGCGCGCTGCACGAGGGTGGACATACCAGGACGTGGTCAGTGCGATCGCGAAGCACAGCCGGAATATGGCCGCCCGGCGAGAGAAGGCGTGGCGGTGGGAGCACTGGGGAGTGGTCCCCGATCTCGAAAGCCAGCTCGCTCTCGCCGCGGTACTCGACATTCCGCAGGAGCGCGTACGGGAGGCACCATGGCCGCAGTGGCTTCCCGCCGGTGACCCGATCCCGACCTCCTTCGGATGGACCCAGTCGGGCGGACTGCAGGCACTCGTCAACGCATTGGAGTACGCACACGTGGACCGCCGTGCCTTCATGAAGATCACAGGCGTGCCCCTGGCCGGCATCGCCGAAGCGTGGCTGACCATCGAACCTCGAGAACTCGTTGCCGTCCTGCGAGGCGGCCAGGTGACCGCCGACCTGGTCGAACGGATGGAAGAGGGCCTTCCGCGACTACGCTTCCTGGAGGCGACCCGAGGCGGTGAGCAAGCCCGGGCCCTCATCCACGCCGAACTCGGCATGGTGGTGGATGTCCTCGACCGATCCGCCTACACGGCTGTGGTGGGTCAGCGACTGTACGCCTTGGCGGCAGAACTCGGCAGGATGGCCGGCTGGGCGTCGTTCGACGCTGGCCTGCACGCAGCGGCGCAGCGCTACTGGCTCGCCGCACTACACGCCGCACACGCCGCCGCCGACCGATTGCTGGGAGCCAACATCCTCAAATCGATGAGCCTGCAGTGCTACGACTTCGGTAGCCCCCGAGAGGCACTGGAGTTGGCGCGTAGCGCCCACGAGGGTGCCAAAGGGGTGACCCCACGCGCCGCCGCGATGCTGGCGCTACGGGAGGCCAGGGCTCACGCAGCGATCGGCGACAGCCGAGCATGCGAACGTCTCCTCAAACAGGCCGACGTCGAGTTCGATCGCATAACATCGACCGACCCGGAGCCCGCCTATCTTGGGTACTTCGACGAATCCGAGTTCAACGCCCAGGTCGGGACTTGCTACCTGGATCTGGGCCGATCGCAAGAAGCCGACAGGTACTTCAGTCGTACGCTCCGGTTGGTTCCAGCCACCAAGGTGCGCGACCGGGCCACATACGTGATTCGCCGCGCGTCGGCGCAGACGCAACTCGGAGACGCCGACCACGCGGCATCGCTCGTCGCGAAGGCGATACCACTGATCCGTGAGGCCCCATCAGAACGGAACATGCGCCGCGTCGTTCGAGCACGGCAACGGCTCCCGTTCACCAAAGCCGACCCACGCGCTCGCTCCCTCGATGACCAGCTCGCCACCCTGGGGGTCTGACCATGGCTGACGACATCAAGGTCGCCGTAGTGACCGGCGCCAACCGAGGACTCGGCGCAGCCATCGCCCGCAACCTGGCCGAGCAAGGCCTGCACGTGGTGCTCGCTGGCCGAAACGAGTACTCCGTCGACCACGTGGTGTCCGACCTGACGAGGGACGGACTATCCGCCAGCGCACACCAACTCGACGTCAACGACCCGGCCAGCGTGGCGCGTGCCTTCGCCGACACCGCAAAGCGCCACGGCCGGCTGGACGTCCTGGTGAACAACGCCGGTATCGCCATCGACCGCGGCCAGACAGCGGCGAGCCCCGACTTCGAGCGGGTCCGCAGCGCCCTGGACACCAACCTCCTGGGCGCGTGGCGCTGCTGCGCGGCCGCCGTACCGGAGATGAAGAAGAACGGCTACGGCCGCATCGTCAACATCAGCAGCCACCTCGCCTCACTCGCCACCATGGGCGACACCAACGTCTCCTACCGCGTGTCCAAGGCGGCCCTCAACGCGTTGACCCGGGTCCTCGCGGCCGAACTCGCCGGCACCGGCATCCTGGTCAACGCATGCTCACCGGGACGCATGAACACCAGATTGGCGTACGGCGAGACCGACCGGACGCCCGAGGAAGGTGCCGAAACACCCGTGTGGCTCGCCACCCTGCCACCCGACGGACCGACCGGCGGCCTGTTCGCCGACGGCAAGCCAATCGACTGGTAGAAGACACCCGAGCCGCATCGGCTGCTGCCGCCTCCGCACCGCCTACTCCAGTCGGCCGCTCAAGAAGTTCGGTAAGTGAGTCGAGGTGGAACAGGCAGCAGTTGCCGATTGCTGTGTTGTCGAGATCGTGTCCCCAGCGGGGCTCGGCGGCCTTCGGGAGTTTCGCTGTGTCCGACCTGCCACGAGCGCCGCGTCCACGGCTCAATCCGGCCGACTACCTGCTTGAGGCGGTGACTCCATCTTCGAGGTAGACACCGCCATGCCCGATCGCGGCGACGGCCGCGGCAACCCGCCGAGCCAGCCGTGGGATCAACACCTCACCCAGGCGCTCCGGCTCGACGAAGTCGAACCGGTCGAGTTCGTCCGGGCACAGTCGTATCGCCGTGATCTGGTCCGCTGTCAGTACGCCTCCGTCGAAGACGAACATGAGCCCGCCGTCCCATGGTGGGCTCGCCGGCACCCAGTCGACGCACAGCAGTGCTCCCGTGGGCACTGGAAGGCCAAGTTCCTCCTGGATCTCGCGTACACAAGCATCCGCCGGAGACTCGTCCGGCTCCACCATTCCGCCGGGAACTTCCCACACGTCCTTGTAGGTCGGGTGGACCACCAGCACCCGGCCGGCCTGATCCCGGAGTATCACGCCGGCGGCAGCGCGGACCCGCGTCACGCTGGCGATGTAGGAGAGGTCGGGTTCGGTCCGTGTCTCGGCCACGCGACAGACCCTACGGGCTCGCCCCTGACGAATGGCGCGTTACCAAAGCAGGGATGCCCGAACCGCAGCGACTGGCCCCGCCCCTTGTAACCGCGATACGTCAGCCCCCAGCGGCACAGGGGCCGGGTATACCTCGGCGATTTTGCCGTCGCCGCACCGGTCGACGTCATG
>NZ_JBMDWU010000529.1:0-7608 GCF_048594385.1 Micromonospora sp.
GGTCCTCAACGGCCGATCGGGGGTCGCCGCGGAGACCCGCGCACGGGTGGAGGCGCTGCTGCGCGAGCACGGCTACCGCCGGCCGGAACTGGGCACCCCGCACGCCAGCATCGAGGTGGTCTTCTACGGCATGCAGAGCAACCTGGCGGTGACCATCATGCAGGGGGTGCAGCAGGTCGCCGGGGCGCACCGGTTCGCCGTCGGTTTCACCGACGCCCGCCGGCAGGTCTCGGAGGGCCGGTTCTGGGCCCGCGACCTGCTGGCCCGCCGCCCGACCGGGGTGATCGCGGTCCACCTCGGCTTCACCTCCGAACAGCACGCACTGCTGGCGGCGAGCGCGATCCCGCTGGTGGTCCTCGACCCCACCGGCGAGCCGCCGCTGCACGCCGTCCCGTCGGTGACCTCGACCAACTGGAGCGGCGGCTTCGAGGCCGCCCGGCACCTGCTCGACCTCGGCCACCGCCGGATCGGGGTGATCTCCGGACCGACCGAACGGCTCTGCGCCAAGGCCCGGCTGGACGGCGCGCGGGCGGCCCTGGAGGCGGCCGGGGTCGGACTACCCGCGCGCTGGCTGCGCCACGGCTACTGGTTCTCCTTCGAGGACGGCCTCAACCACGGCCAGGAACTGCTCCGGCAGGACCCGGCGCCGACCGCGATCGTGTGCGGCAACGACCTGCAGGCGCTCGGGGTCTACGAGGCGGCCCGGCTGGCCGGGCGGCGGATCCCCCGGGACCTCAGCGTGGTGGGCTTCGACGACATCCCGTACACCATGTTCTGCGGGCCGCCGATGACCTCGGTGCGGCAGCCGTTGACCGAGATGGGCGCCGTGGCGGCCCGGATGGTGCTGACCCTGGCCGCCCACGAGAGCCTCGCCCAGACCCGGGTGGAGCTGGCGCCCACGCGTGTGGTGCGGGACAGCACCGCCGTCGCGTACGACCACTGAACCGGGCGGTGTCGGCGGATCGCAGAAACCTGTCCTTGTCGTTACCGAACGGTTTCGAGTAGCATCCGATTCGATCGATACGGCAGGTCGTCGTGGCGTGGCTTGCCCACCGGTGGCGCACCGTCGACACGCCTCCGACGCGCCGGTCGAGGACATGCTGCACCACAGGTCGGCCGGCCGGCGCGACGCGGGCCGGGCCCCGCGAGGATCCAGGGAGGGACCAGGCCACCCGTAACCGCCAGTTCGCCCACCGCCCGCGCTCCGTGATGACGAATATCACGGCACGCGGACGACACTCGGCCGCGTCACCGACCCATCCGGGGCGACACGCCGCGTAGACTCTCGCTGATCCAGCGTTGTCCACGGCGTGTGCGCCCATGCCTCGTGTCCGTCGTCCCTGCCCGGACGCCGAGCCGGGCCGCTGCGCCGGCAACGGGCTGCGGGGCGGACCGAGAGGTGTGGGATGACTGTGCGCGCTCCAGCGATGAGAGACGTGGCCCGCCTCGCCGGAGTGTCCCACCAGACCGTGTCGCGGGTCCTCAACGGGCATCCGCACGTGCGGGAGCAGACCCGCCTGCGGGTCCAGGCCGCGATCACCGAACTCGGCTACCGGCCGAACCGGGCGGCCCGCACCCTGGTCACCGGACGGTCCCAGGTGCTCGGTGTGGTGGCGCTCAACACCACCCTCTACGGCCCGGCCTCCCTGCTGTCCGCGTTCGAACTCGCCGCGGCCGAGGCCGGCTTCGCGGTCAGCGTGGGCAGCGTGCGCAACCTGGACCGGACCTCCATCACCGCCGTCGTCGAACGGCACCTCGCCCACCGGGTCGCCGGGATCGTGGTGATCGCGCCGGTGGAGTCGGCCGGCGAGGCGCTGGAGTGCCTGCCCACCGACATTCCGCTGGTCACCGTGGACGGTGACCCCCGTCGACCGGTGCCGCTGGTCACCATCGACCAGGTGGAGGGTGGCCGGTTGGCCACCCGGCACCTGCTGGACGCCGGCCACCGCACGGTCTGGCACGTGTCGGGCCCGGCGGACTGGTTCGACAGCGCCGGGCGGATCGCGGGGTGGCGGGAGACGTTGCAGGCGGCGGGAGCGGAGATCCCGCCGGTGCTCCAGGCCGACTGGTCCGCCGCCTCGGGATACCGCTGCGGGCAGATGCTGGCCCGGACCCCGGAGGTGACCGCGATCTTCACGGCCAACGACGACCTCGCGCTGGGCGTGCTGCACGCGCTGCACGAGCACGGTCGACGGGTGCCGGAGGAGGTCAGCGTGGTCGGCTTCGACGACGTGCCGGACGCCGCGTACTTCATCCCGCCGTTGACCACCGTCCGGCCGGACTTCGACACCGTGGCGGAGGCCAGCCTCGACCTGCTGCTCGCGCAGATCGACGCGGGCGTCGACCACACCCTGCGGCGGACCGTCTCCCCCACCCTGATCACCCGGGACAGCGTCGCCCCACCCCGGTGACCGGCCGGCCGCGTCGCCGCCGCCACCGTCGCAGGACCCACCGCCACCCCAGACCCCGGCCGCGCCGGCTCCGTGCCGCGACCGCCAGCTATGGACAGCGGTCACTGTTAACGTTAACGTAACGACGTTCGTCAATTCTCGGGAACGACCCTCGGACCGCCCGGTGACCTCCTGTCGATCCCGGGCCCGGCCGACGCCGGCGTGACGGCCCGTACCGCCCCCGGCGCGGCGCTCCCACCCTGGAAGAAAGGCCACCGATGAAGGGCAGTCTGCGCGCCGCGCTGGCAGCCGTCGTCCTCGGTGTCGCGGCAGCCACCGTCCTGGTGACGGCACAGCCAGCGACCGCGGCGACCCTGACCAGAGTGACGGGATTCGGCAACAATCCCACCAACCTCAACATGTACCTGTACGCCCCGAGCACCCTGGCGCCCCGCCCGGCGCTGCTGCTCCTGGTGCACTACTGCGGCGGCTCGGCCAGCGGCATCTTCAACGGCAACGGGCACGACTACGTGACCGCCGCCGACCGCTACGGCTACCTCATCGTGGTGCCCGAGGCCACCCGCAGCGGGAACTGCTTCGACGTCTCCACCCCCGCCGCGCTCACCCGCAACGGCGGCGGTGACTCGACCGGGATCATGTCCATGGTCGCGTACGCCCGGCAGCGCTACCCGGTCGACCCGGCCCGGATCGTGGTCTCCGGCTTCTCCTCCGGCGCGATGATGACCAACGTGCTCGCGGCGCAGTACCCCGACGTGTTCTCCGCCGCGTCGGCGTTCTCCGGCGTGCCGGCCGGCTGCTTCGCCACCACCGACGGCTCACTGTGGAACAGCAGGTGCTCCGGCGGCAACGTGATCAAGACGGCGCAGCAGTGGGGCGACCAGGCCCGCGCCATGTACCCCGGGTACACGGGCCGCTATCCCCGGATGCAGCTGTGGCACGGCGCGACGGATACCACCCTGGCGTACCCCAACTTCGGTGAAGAGATCAAGCAGTGGACCAACCTGCACGGGTTGAGCACCACGCCCACCGTCACCGACCGTCCCCAGTCGTCCTGGACCCGCACCCGCTACGGCGGGACGGGGTCACAGGCCCCCGTCGAGGGGATCAGCATCGCCGGGGTGGGTCACCAGCTGCCGATGGCCGGACAACTCGCGTACGCCATCACCTTCCTCGGCCTGGACGGCAGCGCCCCGACGCCGACCCCCACCCCGACGGCCACGCCGACGCCCCCCCCCACCCCCACCCGCACGCCGCCGGTCACGCCGACCCCGACGCCGACGGTCACCCCGACCTCCACCCCGACGCCCACGCCGACGTCGTCGCCGCAGTCGGGGGCCTGCCGGGTCACCGACACGATCAGCGCGTGGAACAACGGGCTCACCGCGAGCATCACCATCGTCAACACCGGGAGCACGACGCTCGACGGCTGGTCCCTGGGGTTCACCCTGCCCACCGGGCAGGTGATCACCGGCGGCTGGAACGCCAGCTACGCACCGAGCAGCGGCCAGGTCACCGCCACCAACGTCAGCTACAACGGCACGCTGGCCCCTGGGGCGTCGACGACGATCGGCTTCCAGGCCACCCACACCGGCAACGCCGCCGCCCCCGCGACGTTCACCCTCAACGGTGCGACCTGCGTGACCGCCTGACCCGCCACGGCCGGGTCACCCCGTCGTCGTCCCCGCACGGCGGCGGAGGGTGACCCGGCCGCCGACCGCACCATCCGTCCACCACCAGGAGATCCCGTGCGAGAAAACCGATTCCTCCGCCGACGGCCGGCGCTGGTCGCCGCCACCGCCACCGCCCTCCTGCTCGTCACCGCCGCCGCCACCCAGACCTCGGCCTCGGCCTCGGCCGCCGCCGCCGGCTGCCAGGTGAACTACACCGTCAGCTCGTCCTGGCAGGGTGGTTTCGGCGCGAACGTGACCATCACCAACCTCGGCGACCCGGTGGACGGGTGGCGTCTGACCTGGAGTTACGCCGCCGGGCAGACCATCACCCAGCTCTGGAACGGCAGTTTCACCCAGGCCGGCGCCCAGGTCACCGTCACCAACGCCAGCTACAACGGCGCGATCCCCACCAACGGCACCGCCAGCTTCGGCTTCAACGGCTCCTGGACCGGCAGCAACCCCGCCCCCACCGCGTTCAGTCTCAACGGCACCACCTGCACCGGCGGGGTGAACCCCACCACCGGGCCACCGCCGACCACCCCACCGCCGACCACGCCGCCGCCCACCACCCCGCCACCGACCACGCCGCCGCCCGGCACCAGCCAGCCGTGTGACATCTACGCCGCCGGCGGCACCGCCTGCATCGCGGCGCACAGCACCACCCGGGCGCTCTACGCCGCCTACAACGGCTCGCTCTACCAGGTGCGCCGGTCCTCGGACAACACCACCCGCAACATCGGGGTGCTGTCGCCGGGCGGGCGGGCCAACGCCGCCAGCCAGGACAGCTTCTGCGCGAACACCACCTGCGTCATCACGATCATCTTCGACCAGTCCGGACGCGGCAACAACCTCGGCTACCAGGGTGCCGGCGGTGTCGGTGGCGCCGTCCAGCCGGCGGTCGCGAACAAGGAGTCGGTGACGGTCGGCGGGGACAAGGTCTACTCGCTCTACATCCCCGGCAAGAGCAGCTACTGGCGTGACGGGCACCTGACCGGGGTGCCGACCGGCTCCGCGCCCGAGGGCATGTACATGGTCACCAGCGGCACCCACGTCAACAGCGGCTGCTGCTTCGACTACGGCAACAGCGAGACCACCAGGCGGGCCGACGGCGCGGGCGCGATGGACGCGATCTACTTCGGCACCAGTTGCTGGTTCGGTGGCTGCTCCGGCTCCGGCCCGTGGGTGCAGGCCGACCTGGAGTACGGCCTCTACCCCGGCGGCAGCAGCTCGTGGAACTCCAACCAGCGGGCGTTCACCAGCAAGTTCGTCACCGCCACCCTGAAGAACAACGGCACCTCCCGGTTCGCCATCAAGGGCAGCAACGCCCAGTCCGGCGGCCTCTACACCCTCTACGACGGGTCGCTGCCGCGCGGGTACAGCCCGATGCGCAAGCAGGGCGCGATCATCCTGGGCAGCGGCGGGGACTGCTGCATCGACAACACCAACCAGAGCGTCGGCACGTTCTACGAGGGGGCGATGGTCGCCGGCTACCCGTCGGACGCCACCGAGAACGCGGTGCAGGCCAACATCACCGCCGCCGGCTACCGCTGACCCGATGGTCGAGGAGGTCCGATGCAGCACCGTGTCGTTGATCCGGCGACCCGACGGGTGGCCGTCCTGCTCGCCACCGCCCTCCTGCTCGTGACGGGCCTGGTCGGCGCGGCCGGGCCCCAACCGGCGCAGGCGTGGGACAACGGCGTCGCCGACACCCCGCCGATGGGGTGGAACAGCTACGACTCGTTCAACTGGAGCGTCACCGAGGCCGACGTCCGGGCCAACGCCGACTATATGGGCGCGAACCTGCGCCAGTACGGCTGGCAGTACATCGTCGTCGACTGGGGCTGGTACTTCCCCGGGCAGCACAACGGCAGCCCCAACCAGGACGCCAACCTGCAACCCCGGCTCCGGATGGACGCCAACGGGCGGCTGCTGCCCGACACCACCCGGTTCCCGTCGGCGGCCGGCGACAACGGGTTCAAGCCGCTGGCCGACCACGTGCACGCCCAGGGGCTGAAGTTCGGCGTACACCTGATGCGGGGCATCCCACGGCAGGCGGTCGCGGACAACGTGCCGATCCTCGGCACCTCGTGCCGGGCCAACCAGATCGACGCCGGCAACAGCGCGGCCTGGCTCAACCTGATGTGGGGGCTGGACATGTCCAACCCCTGCGCGCAGGCGTACCTCGACTCGGTGTTCCAGTTGCTGGCCGGGTGGGGCGTCGACTTCGTCAAGGTCGACGACATCGCCGCGCCGACGTACCGGCAGGCGGAGGTCGAGGGCTACCGGACGGCGATCGGGCGCAGCGGCCGGCCGATGGTGCTGAGCCTGTCGCCGGGGGCGACGCCGCTGTCCGCCGGCCCGCACGTGCAGAGCAACGCGCACATGTGGCGGATCGTCAACGACCTGTGGGACAACTGGTCGTCGGTGGACGCCCTGTTCGACCAGTTACGCAACTGGACGCCGTACCGCAGGACGGGGGCCTGGCCCGATCCGGACATGATCCCGATCGGCCGGCTGTCGAAGTACGGCCCGGTCGGCTCGCCGCGCTACTCGAACCTCAGCGCGGACGAGCAACGCACCCTCATGTCGCTCTGGGTGATCAACCGGGCCCCGCTGATGTGGGGCGGCAACCTGGTGGAGAACCGGCCGGCGGAGCTGGCGTTGATGACCAACAGCGCGGTGCTGGCGGTCGACCAGCGCAGCGCCAACAACCGGCAGCTCACCGGCGGCACCCGGCAGGTGTGGGTCGCCGACGTGCCGGACAGCACGGACCGGTACGTCGCGCTGTTCAACCGGGAGGGTGCGGCGGCCACCGTGTCGCTGAACCTCGCCGAGCTGGGCATCGGCTCGGCCACCGCGACCGACCTGTGGTCCGGTGCGGCCCTGGGCACCTCGACCGGGACGTTCAGCCGGTCGCTGCCCGCCCACGGCGCCGGGCTCTACCGGCTGACGCCGCAGACCACCACCCCGACCCCGACTACCGCGACGCTGACC
Organism: Micromonospora sp.; assembly: GCF_048594385.1. NCBI lineage: Bacteria > Bacillati > Actinomycetota > Actinomycetes > Micromonosporales > Micromonosporaceae > Micromonospora > Micromonospora sp. The sequence goes on from NZ_JBMDWU010000529.1 coordinate 7,076, forward strand.
GCCCGGCACAGCGCGAAGCTGCTGGACGTCAGCAACGCCGCCACGACCGACGGCGCGAACGTCGTGCAGTGGGCCGCGAACCGTCAGGCCAACCAGCGGTGGCGGTTCTCCGACGTCGGCGGCGGCTGGTCCACGGTGGTGAGCGTCAGCAGCGGAAAGTGCCTCGACGTCTACGGCGGCGCCGGCACGACCGCCGACGGCGCCCGGGTGGTGCAGTGGACCTGCAACGGGGGCACCAACCAGCAGTGGCGGCTCCAGGACGTCGGTGACGGCTGGATGCAGCTCGTGGCCCGGCACAGCAACAAGTGTCTCGACGTGCTCAACGCCGGACTGACCGACGGGGTGCAGGTCGTGCAGTGGACCTGCGGCACCGGCACCAACCAGCAGTGGCGGCGTACGCCTGTGTGACACCGCGCAGAGGTCTGCGTCGGTGAGGCCGGGCGCAGGGTCGGGTTCGCTCCCCGGCCCTGCGCCCTGCCGGCGAACCCCACGAGAACGTCGCCCACCAATGCCGGGTCGAGATAGGTGCCGCC
>NZ_JBMDWU010000053.1:0-19961 GCF_048594385.1 Micromonospora sp.
ATCAAGAGGTTTGCGTCACCGGAGAGCGCTCCCGATGCCGCAAACCTCTTGATCACCGGGGGGCGGGAGGGCCGGCGCGGGGCGATCAAGAGGTTGGCGTCAGGGGAAGGCGCTCTCGTGACGCGAATCTCTTGATCACCGGGGCGGAAGGGGCGGGGCGAGGGCCGGGGCGGGGAGGGGGCAGCGGTGGAGGGGCCGGCCCCGCCGGGGTGGCGGGGCCGGGCCGGTGGGTACGGGGTCAGGAGGCGGTGACGGTGAGGCCGCTCTTGTCGTCGGACAGGTCGACCCGCACGGTGTCGCCGTCCCTGACCACGCCACCCAGCAGGGCCTTGGCGAGCTGGTCGCCGATGGCCGACTGGACCAGGCGACGCAGCGGCCGGGCACCGTAGATCGGGTCGTACCCGTGCTCGGCGAGCCAGGTCCCTGCGGGTTCGCTGACGTCCAGCGCCAACCGGCGGTCGGCGAGCCGGCGGCGCAGCCGGTCGAGCTGGATGTCGACGATCGACCGCAGGTCGTCCCCGCGCAGCGCGGCGAAGACCACGATGTCGTCGAGCCGGTTGAGGAACTCCGGCTTGAAGTGCGAGCGGACCACCGCCAGCACCCCCTCGCGGCGCTGCTCGTCGGCGAGCGTCAGGTCGCTGATCACCGACGATCCCAGGTTGGACGTGAGGATCAGGATCGCGTTGCGGAAGTCGACCGTACGACCCTGGCCGTCGGTGAGCCGGCCGTCGTCGAGCACCTGGAGCAGGATGTCGAAGACGTCCGGGTGGGCCTTCTCCACCTCGTCCAGCAGGATCACCGAGTACGGCCGGCGGCGCACCGCCTCGGTGAGCTGCCCGCCCTCCTCGTAGCCGACGTATCCGGGCGGGGCACCGACCAGACGGGCGACGGAGTGCTTCTCGCCGTACTCGCTCATGTCGATGCGGACCATGGCCCGCTCGTCGTCGAAGAGGAACTCGGCGAGCGCCTTGGCAAGCTCGGTCTTGCCGACGCCGGTGGGGCCGAGGAACAGGAAGCTGCCGGTGGGGCGGTCCGGGTCGGCGACGCCGGCCCGCGCCCGGCGTACCGCGTCGGAGACGGCACCGACGGCCTCGGCCTGGCCGACGACGCGGCTGCCCAGCGACTCCTCCATCCGCAGCAGCTTGGCGGTCTCGCCCTCCAGCAGCCGACCGGCCGGGATGCCCGTCCAGGAGGCGACGACGGCGGCGATGTCGTCCGCGCCGACCTCCTCCTTGAGCATCGCGCCGTCGGCCTGGAGCCGGGCCAGTTCCTCCTCGGCCGTCGCCAGGTCCGCCTTGAGCGCCGGGATCCGGCCGTAACGCAGCTCGGCGGCGCGTTCCAGCTCGCCGTCGCGTTCGGCCCGCTCGGCCTCGCCGCCGAGGCGTTCCAGCTCCTCCTTGGCGGTGGAGAGCTTGGTGATGTGGCTCTTCTCGGTCTGCCAGCGCTCGGACAGCGCGGTGAGCTGCTCACGCTTGTCGGCCAGCTCCTTGCGCAGCCGCTCCAGCCGCTCGGCGGAGGCGGCGTCGGGCTCCTTGGCCAGCGCCATCTCCTCGATCTCCAGCCGGCGGACCGCCCGTTCGATCTCGTCCACCTCGACCGGCCGGGAGTCGATCTCCATGCGGAGCCGGGACGCGGACTCGTCGACCAGGTCGATCGCCTTGTCCGGCAGGAACCGGTCGGTGATGTACCGGTCGGACAGCGACGCGGCGGCGACCAGTGCGGCGTCGGTGATCCGGACGCCGTGGTGCACCTCGTAGCGCTCCTTGAGGCCACGCAGGATGCCGATGGTGTCCTCGATGGTCGGCTCGCCGACCAGCACCGGCTGGAACCGGCGCTCCAGCGCCGGGTCCTTCTCGATGTGCTCGCGGTACTCGTCGAGGGTGGTCGCGCCGACCATCCGCAGCTCACCGCGCGCCAGCATCGGCTTGAGCATGTTGCCGGCGTCCATCGAGCCCTCGCCCTTGCCCGCGCCGACCACCGTGTGCAGCTCGTCGAGGAAGGTGATGACCTGCCCGTTCGAGTTCTTGATCTCCTCCAGGACGGACTTGAGCCGCTCCTCGAACTGGCCCCGGTACTGCGCACCGGCGACCATCGCGCCGAGGTCGAGCGAGACCAACTTCTTGTCCCGCAGCGACTCGGGCACGTCCCCGGCCACGATCCGCTGGGCCAGGCCCTCGACGATCGCGGTCTTGCCGACGCCGGGCTCGCCGATCAGCACCGGGTTGTTCTTGGTACGCCGGGAGAGCACCTGGACCACCCGACGGATCTCCGAATCCCGCCCGATCACCGGGTCGATCTTGCCGTCCCGGGCGCTGGCGGTGAGGTCGACGCCGTACTTGGCAAGCGCCTGGTAGGTCTGCTCCGGGTCGGCGGTGGTGACCCGCCGGTCCCCGCCGCGCACCGTCGGGAACGCGGCGACCAGGTTCTCCTCGGTGGCCCCGGCGGTCTTCAGCGCGTTGGACACCGCGCCACCCACCCGGGCCAGGCCGGCGAGCAGGTGCTCGGTGGAGGTGTACTCGTCGCCGAGCGGACGGGCGATCTGCTCGGCGGCGCCGATGGCGTTGACGAACTCGCGGGCGAGGGTGGGCTCGGCGATGCTGGACCCACGGGCGGCGGGCAGCGCGTCGACCGAGCGCTGCGCGACCCGGCGCAGCCCGGCGGGGTCGGCACCCACGGCGCGCAGCAGGCCGGCGGCGGTGGAGCCGTCGGTGTCGAGCAGGGCCAGCAGCAGGTGCCAGGGTTCCACGGTGGCGTGACCACGCTGGTTGGCCAGCGCGACCGCACCGGTGATGGTTTCGCGGCTCTTGGTGGTGAGTCGTTCCGTGTTCATGGGCTCCCCCGGGATCGGCGTGTCCACTAGTAAGAGACACCATCAGAGTTGAGCCTATTCCGCTCAACTCTGCCAACGTGGCGTGGGTCACAATCTCCGGGAACGGGCGGCGTTCGGTGGCCAGCGGGGCAGGCGGGACGTGCAGGGCGTCTCGTGACCGGCCCGCAGCACACACCGGCGGCCGGTCTCCAGTCGGACGTCGCAGAAGACCCGGTGACGTACCCCCTGATCATCCTCGGCGGACACGGTGGTCTCGCCGGGGTCCACGTGGGCGAGGAAGGCCAGCGAGCGGGCCGCCGTCCGGGCGAGCACCCTGGCCCGCGGCGGCATGAGCAACATCGGCCCGATGGCGGTGTCGAACGGGGTCGGACCCCGCAACATCGCCCCCGACGAGTGGATCTGTGATCGCGGTTCCTCCTGGGCGGTCGGTTGTTCCGGGCGGAGCGGTGCGGTGCGGTGGGTGCGGCGCGGTGACCGGGCGGGGCGGGCGGCGCGGTGAGGGGTGTGACCCGTCGGGGGGTGGGTGGACACGGGCGGTGGCGGGGGTGGCACGCTCGCGAGCAGGGCAGACATCCGTCGGGCCGAGGTGGAGGGCAGGGTATAACCTCTCGTCCGTGCGAGTACGAGTCGAACAGACCGCCCTACCGGGAATCGGCGTCCGTCATGACCTGATGACGGAGTCCGGCCGCCGGCTCGGTGTGGTCTCCCACCGCAATGGCCGCCGCGACCTGGTCCTCTACGACCCGGACGATCCCGACTCCTGTCAGCACGACATCCCGCTGACCGACGACGAGGCCGAGGCGCTCGCCGACATCCTCGGCGCGTCGCTGATGCTGGGTCAGCTCTCCGGCCTGCGCGAGCAGGCGGCCGGGCTGCTCACCGAGCAGATCGCCATCCCGGCCGGGTCGAAGTACGTCAACAAGCGGCTCGGTGACACCAAGGCACGCACCCGTACCAGCGCCTCGATCGTGGCGGTGCTCCGGCAGGGCGAGGTCAACGTCTCGCCCGATCCCACCTTCCGCTTCGCGGCCGGTGACGTGGTGGTCGTGGTCGGCACCCGGCAGGGTCTCGACGGGGTGACCGCCATCCTCGCCGACAGTGACCCGGACGGCTGAGGCGGATGCACGAAACCACAACCCTACTGGTCGAGGTCGGCGCTCTCCTCCTGCTGCTCGGGCTGCTCGGTCGGCTCAGCCGCCGGTTCGGCGTCTCCCCCATCCCGCTCTACCTGCTCGCCGGCCTCGCGTTCGGCCACGGCGGTCTGCTGCCGCTGGCCGCCAGCGAGGAGTTCTTCGCCGTCGGCGCCGAGATCGGCGTCATCCTGCTGCTGGTCATGCTCGGCCTGGAATACAGCGCCAACGAGCTGGTCGGCAACCTGCGCTCGGCGGCGCCGGCCGGCCTGATCGACGCGGTCCTCAACGCCCTGCCCGGGTTCGGCTTCGCGCTGCTGCTCGGTTGGGGCTGGGTGGCGGCCGTGGTGCTCGGCGGCATCACCTGGATCTCGTCCTCCGGGGTGATCGCCAAGGTGCTCGGCGACCTCGGCCGGGTCGGTAACCGGGAAACCCCGGTCATCCTGTCCGTGCTGGTCATCGAGGACCTGGCGATGGCGCTCTACCTGCCGCTGGTGACCGCGCTGCTGGCCGGCGTTGGCCTGGTCAAGGGCGGCATAGCGCTGGGCATCGCGGTGCTCACCGTGGTGGTCGTGCTGGTCGTCGCCATCCGCTTCGGTCACCTGATCTCCGCCGCCCTGTCGGCGAAGGACCCGGAGGCGCTGCTGCTCGGGGTGCTCGGCCTGACCCTGCTGGTCGCCGGGATCGCCGCCCGGCTCCAGGTCTCCGCCGCCGTCGGGGCGTTCCTGGTCGGCATCGCCCTGTCCGGGCCGGTGGCGCACCACGCCACCGAACTGCTCTCCCCGCTGCGGGACCTCTTCGCCGCCGTCTTCTTCGTCTTCTTCGGCCTGGTCACCGACCCCCGGGACATGCCGCCGGTGCTGCTGCCCGCGATCGCGCTGGCCGTGGTCACCATGGGGACGAAGCTGGTCACCGGCTACCTGGCGGCCCGCCGGGCCGGGATCGCCGAGCCCGGCCGGTGGCGGGCCGGTTTCGCCCTGATGCCCCGCGGTGAGTTCTCCATCGTCATCGCCGGTCTCGCGGTCGCCGCCGGCACCGTCGAACCCAAGCTGGCCGCGCTCGCCACGGCGTACGTGCTGATCACCGTGATCACCGGTCCGATGCTCGCCCGGCTGCCCGACATGCACTGGTTCAAGCAGCGGGTGCGGCGGAGGATCGCCGCCCGCCAGGCCCGGCCGGTACCGGCCACGGACTGAGTTTCGCCTGGCCAGGTCGACCGCGCGGGTCGGCCTGGCCAGGGCATCCGTTGCCGAATTGCTTCCCGGCAGGTCTTCCGCCGGCCGGGTGACGGCGGCTAGCGTTGCGCCCCAGCAGGCCAGGGTCTCGCGGGCGGACGGAGGCATCCCGCGGGCGTGAGCGGGAAGGTTGCCGGGTGAGCGCGCACGGTCCGACGTTCCGCGGCTTCGCCAACCCCGTCGACCCGTCACCGGCGGAGTTGCGGGCCTGGGCGTACCAACCCGACTCGGTGCCGTTGACCTCGCTGCCCCAGGACTGGGACCTGCTGGTGGCGGGTGACCACCTGGTGCTCACCCTCTTCGAGCTGGCCCGGGACCCGGCCTGCCCGGCCCGCCGTTTCGCCCTGCACTGCCTCTACATCTACGCCGCCGACGGCATCCGGACGAAGTTCCGCGCCCACCCCCGGCGTCGGTTCCGCAAGCTGGTGGAGCAGGCCGAGCGCGACGGCGACGAGTTGGTGCGCAACTGGGCGCACAACAGCCGGATGCTGCTGGCCCGGCAGGAACTCTTCACCTACCACGACTGGTGCGAGGGCGGCCTGGTCCGGGACAACCGCCGCCTCGGCTGACGTCGCGGTCGGGCCGGAGCCGCCCCACCATTTCGGTCGGGCCGGAGCCGCCCCATCACGTCGGTCGGGCCGGAGCCGCCCCACCACGCCCGGACGGCGAACGGGCCGGGACCCCCCGTGGGTCCCGGCCCGCACGTCGGCGGATCGTCAGCGTTGCGATCCGCCCTGGTCGCCGCGTTTCGGCTCGGCCTGCCCCCGGTTCGCCCTGCGGGCGTTCCGGTCGGCAAACCTGCCGTCCTTCACGGTGTCGGAGAAGGTGCCCCGGGTGACCCGGTCGAACTTCTCCCGGACGTTCTCGGCCACCTGGTCGAGCCGCTCCTCCGCCTGCCGGGCCACCTTCTTCGCCGATTCCGCCACGGTTCCCCCCGTTGTCGGAGTCCGGATTGGTCCGCTTGCGCCTGATTCACAGGTTAACGGGACAGCCCTGCTCCCGGCGGGGGAATGCCTGAACCCCGCCGGTCAGCGTCCCGCCTCGGGGAGATTCACTCCAGATACGCCGAATAGCGGCATCCCGTCGAGGGGATGCCGCTATTCGCGCCCAGAAGTGTTGATCATGCCGGTCGGGTACGGCGAGGGCACCGGAGCACCCGCCCGGAAGTGTCGATCATGTCGGGCCGGTGCGGCGGGGACGCCAGACCACCAGCGCCGTCGAGGTGCGGCTGGTCGGCACCAGGTCGCCCCGGGAGAAGCCGCTGGCCAGCGTCTCCAGCTCGGCGATCCGCCGGTACGCGGCGTCCAGCTCCGCCTCCAGCCGGGCCACCCGCTGCTGGGCCTGCTCCACCAGGCGTTCCAGCCCGATGATCCGCTTCACCCCGGCCAGGTTGACGCCCTCGTCCTGGCTGAGCCGCTGCACCTCGCGCAGCAGGACGACGTCCCGCACGCTGTAGCGTCGCCCGCCACCGGCCGCCCGACCGGCCTGCACCAGGCCGAGCCGGTCGTACTGGCGCAGCGTCTGCGGGTGCATGCCCGCCATCCGTGCCGCAACCGAGATCATCAGCACCTTGGCCTCGTAGGCAGGGTCACCCGAACCGACGAACCCGTCCGACATCCCACTCACCTCCGCACCCGTCCACCGGTCAACCGACCCGACGCACCCGCGCGTCGAGATGTTCCCGGGCGGCCGGCGGCGTCGCCCCGGCGAACGACTCCAGCGCCGCCCGCGCCTCGTCCGACACCGTCGCCGGCACCACCACATCCAGCGTGACCAGCAGGTCGCCGGCCCGCCCGTCCCGTCGTACGACACCCTTGCCCCGGGCCCGCAGCACCCGCCCGGACGGGGTGCCCGGCGGGACGCGCAGGGTCACCGCGCCGTCCAGCGTGGGTACCCGCAGGTCGGTGCCGAGCACCGCCTCGGCGAAGGTGATCGGCACGGCCAGCGTCAGATCGTCACCGGTACGCCCGAACAGGTCGTCCGGGCGGACCTTCACCTGCACGAACAGGTCACCCGCCGGCCCACCGCGCTGCCCCGGCTCGCCCCGCCCGGCCAGCCTGATCCGCTGGCCGTCGGCCACCCCGGCGGGGAACCGGACGTTGAGCGTGCGGGCCTTGGTGACCCCGCCGGTGCCCTGGCACTCGGGGCACTTCTCCTCGACGACCGTCCCGACGCCCTGGCAGTTGCGGCACGGCTCGGAGAAGCTGAACGACCCCTGGTCCCGGGTGGTCACCCCGGCACCGTGACAGACCGGGCAGGCGGTCGGTTGGGTACCCGGCTTCGCGCCGTTGCCGTGGCAGGTGTCGCAGACCCCGGGGGCGCGCAACGTCAACGGCAGGGTGACGCCCCGGACGGCGTCGCCGAAGTCGAGCGCGACCTCGGCCTCCACGTCCCGGCCCCGGGCCGGTCCACGCGCCCGGGTCGGGCCGGCGCCACCACCGCCGGAGAAGATCGAACTGAACAGGTCGGTGAAGCCGCCGCCACCGAACCGGTTGTCCCCGCCCCCGCCGCCGCCGAACAGGTCGGAGACGTCGAACGGGACCCCGCCGGGCTGACCGGGGCCGCGGGCGCCCCGCCGGAACGCGCCCGAGCCGAACAGGGAGCGCATCTCGTCGTACTCGCGGCGTTTGGCGTCGTCGCCGAGCACCGCGTACGCCTCGGAGACGCCCTTGAACCGCTCCTCGGCCTTCGGGTCACCGGGGTTGTGGTCCGGGTGCGACTCCCGGGCCAGTTTCCGGTACGACTTCTTGATCTCGTCCGAGGAGGCGGACTTCTCCACGCCCAACGTGGCGTAGAAGTCCTTCTCGATCCAGTCCTTGGAACTCACCGGTCCACCCCCTTCCGTGAGTTGTGGCCCGGTCGCCCCGCCCACCGCGGGAGGCGGGCGGGGCGCCCGGATGGCCGTGCACTACTCCGGGTCGGCGACCGCGACCATGGCCGGCCGCAGCAGCCGCTCGCCGAGCAGGTAACCCCGACGCATCACCTGCACGCAGGTGGGCTCGTCGACGTCCGGTGAGGTCTGGTGCGCGACCGCCTCGTGCCGGGTCGGGTCGAACGGGTCGCCCTGCTCGCCGAAGGGCGTCAGGCCGAACTTGCCCAGCGCCGTGGTGAGCTGCTCCGCCACGGTGCCGAACGGCCCGACCAGGTCGCCGTGTTCCCGGGCCCGGTCCAGGTCGTCCAGGATGGGCAGCAGCGCGGCGAGCACCGAGCCGGTCGCCTGCTCCTGGACCACGCCCCGGTCCCGGTCCACCCGCTTGCGGTAGTTGGCGTACTCCGCCGACACCCGCTGCAGGTCCCGGGTCCGCTCGTCCAGCTCGGCCCGGAGGGCCTCCAACTCGGCGCCGAGCGGGGAGCCCGTGGCGCTGCCGTCGACCGGCTGCGCGGGGGCGTCCACCACCGGCGGACCGGTCGGTGCCGGGTCGTCGAGGGCGGTGGCCTCGGCCTCGATCTCGTCGACCACCACCTCGGACTCCTCGACCAGCCCCTCGGCCGGGACGTCGGCCCCGGCGTCGGCGGCGGCGGGCGTCTCCTCGGTCTTGCCGAGCTTGCGGTTGTCCCGGATGACGACCCGCGGCCCGTCGTCGGTGGGCGCGGAGCCACCCGGCGTCGACCCGGAGGTGTCCGGGTCGGCGGCTCGTGGCTTCTCCGTCATGCGACTACCTCGTTCCCTGTGCGGTGGCGCGGACCGTCACTTCTTGTCCTCGTCCACGATCTCCGCGTCGACCACGTCGTCCGGGCCGCCCGCCTTGGGGGCCCCGGCGGCCCCGGCGGCACCCGCGCCGGCTCCGGCACCCGCGCCCGCACCGGCCGCGCCCGGCTGCTCCCCCTGCTCGGCCTGCTGCGAGTAGAGCAGCGAACCGGCCTGCTGGGAGACCTGGGCGAGCCGCTCGTGGGCCGCCTTGATCTTCTCGATGTCCTGGCCGCCGAGCGCGCCCCGCAGCTCACCGAGGGCCTCGTTGAGCTGCTCCCGGTTCTCCGTGGGCAGCTTGTCGCCGCTCTCGGCGAGGAACTTCTCGGTCTGCCACTGGAGCGCCTCGGCCACGTTGCGGGTCTCGGCCTCCTCCCGGCGACGCTTGTCGTCGTCGGCGTGCTCCTCGGCGTCCCGGCGCATCCGCTCGATGTCGTCCTTCGGCAGCGACGAGCCGCCGGTGATCGTCATCTTCTGTTCCTTGCCGGTGCCCAGGTCCTTGGCGTGCACGTTGACGATGCCGTTGGCGTCGATGTCGAAGGTGACCTCGATCTGCGGCACGCCGCGCGGCGCCGGCGGAAGGCCGGTCAGCTCGAAGGTGCCGAGCTTCTTGTTGTACGCCGCGATCTCGCGCTCGCCCTGGAACACCTGGATCAGCACCGACGGCTGGTTGTCGTCGGCCGTGGTGAAGACCTCGGAGCGCTTGGTCGGGATGGTGGTGTTGCGCTCGATGAGCTTGGTGAAGATGCCGCCCTTGGTCTCGATGCCCAGGCTCAGCGGGGTCACGTCGAGCAGCAGGACGTCCTTGACCTCGCCCTTGAGCACACCGGCCTGCAGGGCCGCGCCGACGGCGACGACCTCGTCCGGGTTGACGCCCTTGTTGGGGTCGCGACCGGTGAGCTGGTTGACCAGGTCGGTCACGGCCGGCATCCGGGTGGAGCCGCCGACCAGGATCACGTGGTCGACGTCGGCGATCTTGATGCCGGCGTCCTTCACGGCCTGCTCGAACGGGCCCTTGCAGCGGTCCAGCAGGTCCTGCGTCATCCGCTGGAACTCGGCGCGGCTGAGCGTCACGTCCAGGTGCAGCGGGCCGGCCGACCCGGCGGTGATGTACGGCAGGTTGATGTTGGTGGTGGTGGCCGCCGACAGCTCGATCTTGGCCTTCTCGGCCGCCTCGCGGAGCCGCTGCAGCGCCATCTTGTCCTGGCCCAGGTCGATGCCGTGCTCGCCGCGGAACGTCTTCACCAGGTGGTCGATGATGCGCTGGTCCCAGTCGTCGCCGCCGAGCTGGTTGTCACCGCTGGTCGACTTGACCTCGACGACGCCCTCGGCCAGCTCCAGCAGGGACACGTCGAAGGTGCCGCCACCGAGGTCGAAGACCAGGACGGTCTGCTCCTTGGAGCCCTTGTCCAGCCCGTACGCCAGGGCCGCCGCGGTCGGCTCGTTGACGATCCGCAGCACGTTGAAGCCGGCGATCTCGCCGGCCTCCTTGGTGGCCTGGCGCTGGCCGTCGTTGAAGTAGGCGGGCACGGTGATCACCGCGTCGGTGATCTGCTCGCCCAGGTAGGCCTCGGCGTCCCGCTTGAGCTTCATCAGCGTCCGGGCCGAGATCTCCTGCGGGGTGTACTTCTTGCCGTCGATGTCGACGGTCCAGTTGGTGCCGATCTCCCGCTTGACCGAGCGGATGGTCCGGTCCGGGTTGGTCACCGCCTGGCGCTTGGCGACCTCACCGACGAGCACCTCGCCGTTGCGGGCGAACGCGACGATCGACGGGGTCGTCCGCGAGCCCTCAGCGTTGGCGATGACGGTGGGCTCACCGCCCTCGAGAACGCTGACGCAGGAGTTCGTCGTGCCGAGGTCGATACCGACCGCACGTGCCATCTTCGCTTCCTCGCTTCGTAACGGATGGGCAGGTCAGGTGGCCTACCCGGCGGGCCGCCCGGAGCGACCGCACCACAAGTTGAGTGAACTTGACTCAATAGTGCCACGCGATCGCCAAAGCGCAAGTCGAGTTGAGCCGACCCGACGCAACCTGACCGTTACTACCCTCCGGTTGTCTCTGTTGCATCGGTCGGGCACGCTTTAGCGGTGACGACGCACGGCGATCCCGCCACCCGGTCCGGCGCGCCCACCGTCGCCGCCCGCACCGGGTCGTCGGAGACCGACGAGACGCCGCCCGGCCCCACCGGAGACGGCCTGCCCGCCGCCCTCACCGGCCTGCGGGCCGCGATCGGCGCGGCCCGGTTCCCGCTGGCGCTGCCCTCGGCCGAGCCGGCGCGGCACACCGGCCGGGCGCTGACCGACCAGCTCGACGACTACCTGCTGCCCCGGCTGGCCCGGCTCGACGCCCCGCTGCTCGTGGTCGTCGGCGGATCCACCGGTGCGGGCAAGTCCACACTGGTCAACAGCCTGGTCCAGGCCCGGGTGAGCGCCGCCGGGGTGCTGCGCCCCACCACCCGCTCCCCGGTGCTGGTCTGCAACCCCGCCGACGCCGCCTGGTTCCGCCAGGGCGAGCTGCTGCCCGGCCTGACCCGCACCAACGAGCCCAGCGAGGACCCGGGCACCCTGCACCTGGTCACCGCCCCCGCGCTCGCACCGGGGCTGGCCTTCCTCGACGCCCCCGACATCGACTCGGTGGTCGACGCCAACCGCGCCCTCGCCGGCCAGCTGCTCGCCGCCGCCGATCTCTGGCTCTTCGTCACCACCGCCGCCCGGTACGCCGACGCCGTCCCGTGGGAGCTGCTACGCGCCGCCCGCTCCCGGGGGGCCTCGATCGCCATGGTGCTCGACCGGGTGCCCCCCGAGGCCGCCGACGAGATCGCCGCCCACCTGTCCGAGATGCTCGCCGCCCAGGAGTTGGGCGCGGCGCCGCTGTTCGTCCTGCCCGAGACCTGGGTCGACGGCCAGGGCCTGCTGCCCGACCGGGTGACCGCGCCGCTGGGCGGCTGGTTCGCCCGGCTCGCCGCCGACGCCGAGGCCCGCGCCGCCGTGGTCCGGCAGACCCTGGACGGCGCGCTCGCCTCCCTGCACCCCACGGTCGAGGCACTCGCCGACGCCGCCGACGAGCAGGTGGCCGCCGCCGACGCGCTGGACGACCGGGTCCGGGCCGCCTACCAGGGCGCGCACCGCACCGTGGCCGAGGGCATGAAGGACGGCCGGCTGCTGCGTGGCGAGGTGCTCGCCCACTGGCAGGAGTTCGTCGGCACCGGGGAGTTCTTCCGGACTCTGGAGGCCCGGATCGGCAGGCTGCGCGACCGGCTCGTCGCCGCGGTCACCGGCCGGCCCGCCACCCCCGCCACCGAGCTGCGCAACGCCATCGAGTCGCAACTGGTGACCCTGCTGCGCGGGGTCGCCGCCGAGGCTGCGGAGCACACGTACACCGCCTGGAAGGCGCACCCCGCCGGGGCGGCACTGCTCGAACCGTCGCTTGCGCACGCCTCGGCCGACCTGCCCGAACGGGCCGAACGGCTGGTCCGGGACTGGCAGCGTGCCGTGCTCGAGCTGGTCCGGGAGGAGGGCGGCGACCGGCGGTTCGTGGCCCGTACGGCCGCGTACGCGGTCAACGCCACCGGGCTGGCCGTGATGATCGCCGTCTTCGCCTCCACCGCGTTCATCCCCACCGGTCTGGAGGTGGCGACCGGGGCGGGCACCACGGTCGCCGCGCAGGCCGTGCTCCAGGCGATCTTCGGCGACCAGGCGGTGCGTACCCTCGCCGCGAAGGCCCGGGGCGACCTGCTGGAGCGGGTCCGCACGCTGCTCGACGAGGAGGCGGCCCGATACCTGGCCCGCACCGACGCCGCCCGGCCCGGTCCGGAGGCCGCCGCCGGCCTGCGTCGGGCCGCCGCCCGGGTCGAGGTGGCCCGGCACCGCAGCGGCCTCGCCGACCAGGCCGGCCCGGCGCTACCGACCCCGACCCCGACCCCCGAGGACGGCACCCGGTGACCAACATCGTCGGCCGGATGCGCGAGGCGCTCCGGGGTGACAAGCGTGTCGACGCCGACGCCCTGGTGGCCCGGCTCGACGCGGTGCGCCGGTTCCTCGACGCGGTCGACGGCGAGGTGCCCGACACCCGGCTGGTCGGCGCGCACACCCTGGTCGAGCGGGCCGGCACCCGGTTGGCGCTGTCCCGGGACCACACGGTGGTGGCGCTGGCCGGGGCCACCGGCAGCGGCAAGTCCAGCCTGTTCAACTCCCTGGCCGGGATGGAACTCTCCCCGGTCGGGGTGCGCCGGCCGACCACCGGTGTCGCGCACGCCTGCGTCTGGGGGCCGCTGGACGGCGGCAACCGGCTGCTCGACTGGGTCGGGGTGCTGCCCCGGCACCGGTTCGTCCGGGAGAGCGCGCTCGACGGTGACGACGAGTCGGCCCTGCACGGTCTGATCCTGCTCGACCTGCCCGACTTCGACTCGGTGCAGCGGTCCCACCGGCTGGAGGTGGACCGCCTGCTCGGCCTGGTCGACCTGGTGGTCTGGGTGGTCGACCCGCAGAAGTACGCCGACCGGGTGATCCACAACAGCTACCTGCGCGAGTTCCACCGGCACCGGGAGGTGACGGTGGTGGTGCTCAACCAGGCCGACCGGCTGCCCCCGGCCGAGCTGCCCCGGGTGCTGGCCGACCTGCGCCGGCTGCTCGACGTCGACGGGCTCGACGGGGTGCCGCTGCTGGCCACCACGGCGGTCGAGCCGAACGGGATGACCGGGCTGCGGGAGGCGCTGGAACGGGCGGTGTCGGACCGGCAGGCCGCGCTGCGCCGGCTCTGGGGCGACGCCGACTCGGTGACGGCCGCGCTGGGGGAACTGGTCGCCGTCGAGGCACCCGGGCACACCCCGGACGCGGAGACGATCCGCACCCTGGACCGGGCGCTGGCCGACGCGGCCGGGGTGCCCACCGTGACGGCGGCGGTCGAGGGGGCGTACCGGCAGCGGGCCGGTGCCGCGACCGGCTGGCCGCTGGTCCGCGGCTGGCGGCGGCTGCGCCCCGACCCGCTGCGCCGGCGGCACCTGACCGGCCCGGCGACCGAGCCGCAGCAGCCGGCGCAGGCCCCGCTCGCGGCGACCTCGGTGCCCGAACCGACGGCCGCCCAGCAGTCCGCTCTCGGGCTGGCCATCCGCGCGGTCGGCGACCGCTCCGGCGCGGACCTGCCCGCCCCCTGGCCCGCTGCGGTGACCGCCGCGGCCCGGTCCCGCCTGGCCGACCTGCCGGACGCACTCGACGCGGCGGTCGCCGCCACCGACCTGGGCATGGAGCGCCGGCCGCTGTGGTGGCGGCTGGTGGGCGGCGTCCAGTGGCTGGTCACCCTCGCCGCCGTGGTCGGGCTGGGTTGGCTGGTGCTCGGGTACGCGCTGCGCGCCCTCGGGTTGCCGGCGCTGCAGTACCCCCGGGTGGGCGAGACGCCGCTGCCCACCGTGCTGCTGCTCGGCGGGTTGCTCGCCGGCCTGCTGGTGGCGGCGGTGACCGGGCCGGTGATTCGGTGGGCGGCCCGGCGGGCCCGGCAGCGGGCCGAGGGGCGGCTCACCGAGGAGGTCGCCCGGGTCGGCGCGGAGTACGTCCTCACCCCCGTCCGCGACCTCGTCGACCGGTACGCCCTCGCCCGCCGCGCCTGGCAGGACGCCGCCGGCTGACCGGCCCCGGCGGGGAACGCCAGCGGCCCGGCGGCCATCGACGGACGCCGACCACCGGCCGGCGAACGCGGACGTCGGCACGGGTGTCCGGGGCGGCGCGGCGGCGTAGGGTCGTGCCATGGCCACGCCACAGACCCCCTACGACGCGGTGCTGTCCGCCGCCCGCGACGTGACCAGGCTGGACTGCGCGCTCGACGCCGAGATGCTCGGCACGGCGCTGCTGGGCAGCGTCTACGCGATCGCCGAGACCGACCGGGAAACGGCGGTCCGGGAATTCGTCTCCGGTTTCCTCGCCGCCACCTCACGCCGCCGTACGGCCGCCGCCACCACCATCCGTCAGGTCTTCGCCGCGCTGGTCCCGACCGCCGAGGGCGCGGCGAAGGTCCGCCCCGGCGCGCAGGCGCCGGCCTGGGCCGGCCAGCTCGGCCGGGTCCACCTCACCGGCACCTGGTCCTACGGCGACGTGTACGGCGACCAGACCTCCTACCTGGCCACCTTCGCATACGACGACGAGTCGGGCGGCCCGGAGCACGCCCTGGTCGCGCTGATCGACCACAACATCGGCATCACCAAGGACGTCTTCGTCGGCGGTCCGGCCGAACGCATCCTCGCGCAGGTCCGGCAGATGTGCGCCGACGACGACCTGACCTGGTTCCGGGAGGAGGACCCGGCCCGGATGCACGGCGAGGTGGGCCGTCACCTGGAGATCACCGACGACCTCGGTGACCTGCCCGCCGAGGGTTCGCTCGCCACCGACCGGGCGCTGGTCGGGGCGCGGTTGGCGGTGTTGCCGCAGGCGGGTGCCGACACCACCGGCTGGCCCACCGAGCCGCTCTCCAGCGACGAACGCACCGCGCTGGTCCGGGCCTTCCTGGCCGCCCCCGAGGCGGCCCGGTACGGGCTGAACACCCTCGACGGCGACGCCGAGCTGGCCTCGCTGCACTTCTGCCTCGGTCTGCTCTTCGACCACGCGGCGAGCTTCCCGGACGCCGATCCGCTGCGCTGGAGCCCGGCGGTGGCCGGGCTGTTCCTGCTCGACTGGGTGCACCGGCGGGCCGTGCTGGACATGGACGACGCGGCGATGCTGCCCCGGGTGCTGCGCGCCTGGGCGGCGTTCGCGGCGCGGCGGCGGGGGCTGCCCGAGCGGGCCGTCACCCAGACCGACGAGGCGATCGAGGAGCTGGTGCCGGAGTTCGCCAGGCTCTATTCGACAGGTGAGCGGCGCAGCCCGGCGACGGCGGCGGTGGCCCAGTTGATGGCCGACGGCGTCGACCCGGACGACCCGGTCGCGCTGGACGCCTGGATCGAGGCCAACCGGCAGCGCCTCGGCGACGACACCCCCTGACCGGCCGGACCGCCGGTCAGGGTTCGACCAGGGTCAGCCGGCCGGGGGCGACGTCGAGGCGGATGCGCTGGCCCCAGCGCAGCGTCAACCGGTCGGTCTCCAGGCCGTCGGCGAAGGCCACCAGGCCGTCGGACTCGGCGGTCAGCTCCAGCGTGCCGGTGCCGTCGAGGCGACCGGCGACCAGGTCGGCCCCGGTGACCGGGGAGGGCCACGCCTCCCGGACGAACCAGCACAGCGCCGGCTCCTGCGGGGCGGGTAGCGCGACGGCGGCCGGCCGGCCCCGGGCGATGGAGGCGCACCAGCCGGTGGCCCCGGTGCCGGTGCCGACGACCACCCCGGAGGACGACTGCCGTTCCCGGCGGGGTCGGCCGTCGGAGGTGACGTCGAGCAGGTAGCGGGCCGACTGGTGGGAGGGGTGCCCGACGTACACCTCGTTGAGGCCGACCAGTTCCTGGCCGTCGTCGAGGGTGGCCCGGACCATGGCCCGGTGCCGCAGCGGCGCGGTCCCGGCCACCACCGCCGGCAGCAGGGCGGCCACCTGGTCGCCGGTGCACCGGACCAGCACCCCGACGTTGCGGCCCGGTTCCGGGTCGACGCCGACGACGGGCTGCCCGCTGAGGTACTTCGCCACGTTGGCGACCAGTCCGTCCGGCCCGACGGCGACGACGACGTCCTCCGGCCCGAACAGGAACCGGGGCAGGTCGTCGCGGTTCACCGTGCCGCGTCGCCAGTCGGCGGGGACGGCGGCCGCGACCGCGGTCAGCGCGCTCTGGAGGGCCTCGTGCCGGTCCACCACCTCGGCCAGGTCCCGCCCCCGGGCGCGCAGGTACCACTGGGCCGCCGCCCGGGTGCCGTGCCGGGCGAGCAGTTCGTCCAGCTCGCTGGGGCGGCGCACGACCACCACCCGGGGGGCCAGGGTGGCGCTCACCGGTCGACCGCCCCGGTCGGGCCGGTGAGCCGGCCGAGCAGGTCGGCCAGCAGGTCCGGGGTGACCGTGAGCTGGCCGATCGGGGGGAGCTGACCGGCGAGTTCCCGGACGGTGAGGGCCTGCAGCACCGCCGGCGGCAGTTCGGCGTACGTGGCCAGTTTCGCCGCCTCCGCCTCGGCCTCGGCGGCACCGACGGCGCGTACCGTCTCGGCCTTGGCCAGGGCGAGCGTCCGTTCCTTGTCGGCGGCACCGGCGGCGAGCAGGCGCTCCTTCTCGGCCTCGGCGGTGGCGAGCACCCGGGCCCGGTCGGCGGCGGCGGTGTTGGCGACCGTTTCCCGTTCCGCCTTGCCGTGGGCGCTGGCCAGTTCGGCGGCGGCGTCGAGTTCGGCCCGGCGGCGGGCGTTCGCCCCGTGCTGCTCGACGAGCTGCTGCTCCCGGCGGGCCAGCTCGATCTTGTTCTGGAGTTCGTTCTCGGCGATGCCGCGTTCCTGCTCGACGGCCTGGGCCCGGCGGGCGTACGTGGCCCGGTCGGCCTGCACCTGCACGGCCTCCCGGGTGGGGGTCTGCAGGGCGCGTTCCAGTTCCGGTTCGGGCCGGACGGCGACGACCCGGGCGCTGACCACGGCGACGCCGATGTCGGCGAGCCGGGGCTCGGCGCCGAGCGCGGCGGAGACCGCCTCCCGCACGGGTGCCACGGTGGTCAGCGCCTCGGCCAGCGGCACCCGGGCGAGCAGGTCGAGGGCGGGTTGCTGGGCCAGTTCGGCCAGCAGCGTGGCCACCTGGTCGAGGGGGCGGGAGCGGGCCTTACCGGTGCGCGGGTCGATCGAGAAGTCGAGCCGGGCGGCGGCGAGCGCCGGGTCGGCCACCCGGTAGGTCACGGTGGCCTGGACGGTGATGTCGGCGAAGTCGCCGGTGCGGGCGTGGAAGAGCAGCGGCAGCTCCCGGTCGTCCACCGGCACCTCGCTCAGCACGGCGGTCAGTGGCCGGTACCAGAACGACTGGCCGGTGCCCTCCCGCCGGACCCGCCCGGCGACGTGCAGCCGTACCCAGTTGGTCGGTGTCCCGCGCAGGTGGCGCAGGAAGAGTCGTCGCGTCACGTCGGCCATGGCTTCACCCTCCCCTTTTTCGTCGCTACGACGATAACCACTCTGCTAAGTTATCGTCAAGGTGGTGATAAAAAGATGACCGACTACCCGCCCTTCGCCGTGACGGTGGACCTGGTGGTGCTCACCGTGCGCGCCGACGCGTTGCACCTGCTGCTCGTCCGCCGGGGCATCCCGCCGGACCAGGGCCGGTGGGCGCTGCCGGGCGGCTTCGTCGGCATCGACGAGGACCTGCCCGACGCCGCCGCCCGGGAGCTGACCGAGGAAACCGGGCTACCGGAGCCGGTCGGCCACCTGGAACAGCTCGGCACGTACGGCCGACCGGGCCGCGACCCGCGCGGGCGGGTGGTCACCGTGGCCTGGCTGGCGCTGCTCCCCGACCTGCCCGCCCCCGTCGCCGGCTCGGACGCCGCCTCGGCGGAGTGGGTGCCGGTCACCCGGCTCAGCCCCGGCCAGCTCGCCTTCGACCACGACCGGATCGTCGCCGACGGCCTGGAACGGGCCCGCGCGAAGCTGGAGTACACCCCGCTGGCCGGCGCCTTCTGCCCGCCCGAGTTCACGGTGGCCCAACTACGGGCGGTCTACGAGACGGTCTGGGGCACCCGGCTGGACCCGCGCAACTTCCACCGGAAGGTCACCGGCACCCCCGGCTTCGTCAGCCCCGTCGGCCGCGCCACCGAGGGCGACCGGGGACGACCCGCCCAACTGTTCCGCCGGGGCCCGGCGACCCGGCTCCACCCGCCCATGCTCCGCCCCGAACCCTGACGGCCCCGGCGTGCCGACCGCCCGGCGACGGCAGGCTCAGGACAGCGCTGCGAAGACCAACCCGGCCACCAGGGCACCCACCAGCCCGCCGGCCACGACCTGCGCGACGGTGTGGTCGCGCAGCCGGACCCGGGACCAGCCGACCAGGCCGAGCAGCGGGACGGCCGGCAGCAGCCGGGGGCCGAAGGTGAGCACCAGCACCACCAGCGTGCCGGCGGCCACCGCCGAGTGGATCGACATCTTCCACCAGTGGCTGACCGACACCGCCACCACCAGACCGACCACCCCGGTCGCGACCAGGGCCAGCACCGGGCGCGGCGCACCGAGCGCCGCGAGCAGGGCCAGCCCGGCGACGGCCGAGACCAGGCCGAACAGCAGCGGCACCCGGCGTTGCTCACGCCGACCGATGTGGTGGTCGGTGAGCCGGCCCCGCCGCACCCCGTTGAGGACGTACGCGAACGGGATGCCGGCGGCGAAGACCGTGGCGAGCAGACCCCAGACCAACCCCCGTACGCCACCCGCGCCGTGCCAACCGATCACCACGGTCAGCCCGGTGACCAGCACGGCCGGCGCGGTCGCCTCGGTCACCCACCGGGCCACCCGGGTCGCCGCCCCCGCCGGCCCGACGGGGACCTGACCGGGGGCGGACGGGACGTCGCGGGCCGGGGGTGGTCCGGGGTCGCCCGCCGGCCGGTCACCGCCCTCGTCGCGCGTACTCAGCGTTCCGCCCCCGCATGTCGTGCCGGCCGGTCCGTCGCGCCGGTCGGCCGGCCGGCGGCGTCCGCACCGTGGAGGGTTCAGCCGGCGTCGTTCGTCACCGTACCGTCCGGGTCGGTGCCGTCGTGGCTGGTCGGCGCGGGTATCGCCGGCGTCTGCGGCGTGGGGGCCGGGGTGGCCGACGGGCGGGCGGCCGGGGTCGACGCACCCACGGGTGGCGCTCCGACGCGCGGCACGCGACGGGCCTCGTCCCGCGGCCGGACGACGCGGGGGGCCCGGGTCGGGATGGCCGTCACGGTGGGCCGGGGGCGCGGGGTGGGGACCACGGTGACCGTGACGGTGGGGCACGGTCCGACCGTGGGCCCCGGCGTCGGGCCGGGTTCCAGGGTCGATGTCGGGCCGGGGGTCGGCTCGGGCGTGGGTACCGGGGTGGGGGTGTCGGGGGGCGCCGAGGTCGGCGACGGGTCCGGGGGCGGTTCGGAGAACGTGGTCGTCGGCTCGGCGCTCGGTTCCGCGCTCGGGCTCGGTTCCGCGCTCGGGCTCGGTGCCGTACTCGGGCTCGGCGCGGCGCTCGGCGAGGTGGGGGTGGGGTGGGCCGG